>JASFJP010000320.1:0-5875 GCA_050121225.1 Desulfobacterales bacterium | reverse complement strand
TACATAGGATCTTCCTTAGATTTTTCAAGTAAGATAGATCCAGGTCATTTTGCCAAGAATTGTAAATGTAAAAGAGGATATAGTAGAGTTGCTGATCGTACCAAATACTGTCCAAACGAGTTATCGCTTTCTTTGAAAACTAATCGAGAAGGTTAAAATGGAGACAATGAAATGAATAAAACAGACTGTAAGTTCGAACCTGTATCCAACGTCACGATAGGTATTATTCTGATGATAATCGGTTTAATGTTTACATTAATCGGGATAGTAATCATCCCTGTGGTAGGCCTGTTAATTGCCTTACCCGTACTCATCATCGCTGGAGTATTTCTGGCATCACCTCGCAGCAAGGCTTGTGCGATTATCGCCGAGAAAACTCGCGGTGCCGTAAACCGTTAGTTTTTTTAGGATACGAAGCGTTGTTTGCGTCTCTATTGCCATAAGTTATTACGACTGAAAGAAATTATCTGGATGAATGGAGTTTTAGAGCTTACACCCAGCGGTCTTTACTGCAGACGCGGCGAATTTTATATTGATCCCTGGCGTCCCGTCAAACGTGCTGTAATCACCCATGCACATGCAGACCACGCAAGGTTGGGCAGTGATTCTTACTTGTGCGTGAAAGAAAGCAAGTTGCTTTTGCAGTCCAGACTTGGCTATGAGGCCAACATCCAAACCCTTGAATACGGTGAGGTTTTGACGGTTAACTCCACCAAGCTTTCTCTGCATCCAGCTGGACATATTCTAGGATCGGCCCAGGTTAAGATCGTAAAAAACGGAAGGATCTGTGTTGTGACCGGCGATTACAAGCAAGACCTCGATCCGACATGTTCACCATTGGAACCTCTCCGCTGTAATTTTCTTATTAGTGAATGCACGTTCGGGTTACCGATATTCCGGTGGCCGTCCCCGGAGCAGGTAATCCAGGAGATTAATTTATGGTGGCGGGCAAACCGGGAACTAGGGCGCACCAGTATCCTGTTTGCATACGCGTTGGGTAAAGCCCAGCGCATTTTGGCCGGCTTGGATTCTTCCATCGGGCCGATCCTGACCCATGGCGCTGTTGAAAAAATTAGCCACTGCTACCGTGATCTCGGGGTCAGCCTGCCCGAGACAAGATATATCGGCGATCTTGAAAGCAAAGATCTCGTTGAAGGGGCGCTCGTAATCGCCCCACCATCGGCCGATAATCCGGCATGGATGCGCAGATTCCCGAACCGCTCAAGAGCGTTCGCTTCCGGATGGATGCGCATTCGGGGCAACCGTCGGCGGAGGTCCGTCGACCGCGGGTTTATTCTCTCCGATCACAGCGATTGGGACGGATTGGTTGAAACCATCGCGGCCAGCGGTGCCGAGAGAATCTTGGTCACCCACGGCTATGCAACTGAAATGGTCCGCTGGCTGCAGGAGAACGGATACGACGCAGAAATTATCCCGACCGCCTATCGTGATGAGGCGGACATCGACGGGGAAGAGGCGTGAAAGCTTTTGCCGATCTGTACCGTAGTTTGGACGAAACCACTAGCACCAATCGTAGGATTGATGCAATGGTGGAATATTTTCGCTGCGCGCCGGAGAGGGATGCAATTTGGGCGGTCAGTTTTCTTATCGGTCGGAAACCACGCCAGGTAGTCCCCACCCGTAAGCTAAGACAATGGGCGGCCGAGCTGGCGGAGATTCCGGATTGGCTTTTCGAGGCCAGTTACGATGTTGTCGGGGATTTGGCCGAAACGATCACCCTGTTGCTGCCCAGCGCTCAGTACAGCAGTGATCGCGCTCTGCATATATGGGTTGAGAGGCACCTTCTCCCCCTGCGTGACTTTGAACCGGAACGCCAGCGCAAAGAAATCTTGAGCGCCTGGAGCCAAATGAATGAATCCCAACGCTTCGTTTGGAACAAGTTGATTACCGGCGGCTTCCGGGTCGGTGTCTCCCGACGGCTGGTCGTGCGGGCTCTCGAGCGTTTCAGTGGCATCGATGCTCCGGTGATATCCCACCGATTGATGGGAGAGTGGCCTGCAACAGTGGACACCTACCGGAGGATTCTCTCTGCTGACACCCGGGATGCCGATATCAGTCGACCCTACCCGTTTTATCTGGCCTATCCTCTGGATGAAAATTTTGATGATCTGGGATCTCTGGACCACTGGCAAGTGGAATGGAAATGGGACGGTATTCGAGGTCAGGTCATCAACCGCAGCCAACAGGTTTTTATCTGGTCACGGGGAGAGGAGCTCGTAACCAAAAAATACCCCGAGTTGGTGGAAGGCGCTGGGCTGTTGCCAGATGGCACGGTGCTCGACGGTGAGATTCTGCCCTGGAAAGAAAGTCGGCCCCTTCCGTTTTTTGAACTTCAGCGTCGAATCGGGCGAAAAAAAGTTGGCAAGAAGCTGCTAAGGGAGGTCCCGACGGCGTTTCTTGCCTACGATGTGCTGGAGTTCGGCGGAGAGGATCTGCGCGCCAAGGCGCTTTCGCAAAGGAGAGAAATACTTTCCCACCTATTCTCCGACCTCCCGGAAAGCCGCCTGATCATCTCTCCCGTTGTCGCGGGCGAAACCTGGGAAGACCTTAAAGTCCTGCGGGGGGAATCCCGCCGCAGAGGGGTGGAGGGATTTATGCTAAAGCGGCTCGATTCCGTTTATCAGGTTGGGCGCCGGCGCGGTGACTGGTGGAAATGGAAAATCGATCCGTTGACCGCAGATGCGGTCTTGATTTACGCCCAAAGGGGTCACGGAAAACGGGCCGGGCTCTATACGGACTATACCTTTGCTGTCTGGAAGGGCCAAACCCTGTTGCCTTTTGCCAAAGCGTATTCGGGCTTGAGCGATGAAGAAATCCGTGAGGTGGACCGTTTCATCCAGCGCAACACCCTGGAGCGTTTCGGCCCGGTCCGATCGGTGCAGCCGGAGCTGGTCTTTGAAATCGCTTTCGAAGGGATCCAAAAATCCTCACGGCATAAATCCGGAGTGGCCGTGCGCTTTCCTAGGATCGCCCGCTGGCGACGCGACAAGAAGATTGAAGAGGCCGATACAATCGAAAAGATCAGGTCATTGATGTCAGCGCCATGATATCTTTTTTGGCAGCACGAGACTGCTTTGATTACCGTCCTTCAGCGCCAGTTTATTTTACTTCCGCATTTAGCACACGCCATGGTTTGAAGTGCAAAGCGGATTTCAGACAAACTGGAGATGTGAATGAGGTCGAAAGCGGCAAAAAAATCGATTTACAAGCAGAAACACTGAATGTTTTTACATTTTGGTTTTGAGTTAGGGGGTAGATGTTTTACAAATACCAAAAACTTATTCCAATAGAACGTTTTGGATCTATTTACGCAAAACTAGCGGAGTAATGACCATTGTTAGGAAATTTTACCAGTTATGCTGCAAGTGCATGCTCCTTCCTTAAGACATCGGGATTGTCGTCCTTTGAAACGGCAACCGCCAATGCTTTGAGCTCCTCACCCTCGATAACTTCGTTTTCCAATAACGTCTCAGCGGCATGACCCAATATGTCACGCTTAGCGTTTAATATTTCGAGAGCCCTTGCATACTGCTCATCAATAATTTGACGGATTTCTTTGTCAATCAAATGGGCGGTCATTTCGCTGTAGACACCGCCGCTATCCTGATTTGGATTCAGAAATTGGCCTTGTTTTTTGTGTGAAAAATACACCTGTCCCAGGTTTCGGCTCATGCCGTATTCCTTGACCATGCTGCGGGCGATATCGGTCGCCCTCGAAAGATCATTGTGAGCGCCCGTTGATATGTCGTCAAACACGATTTCTTCGGCTGCCCGTCCGCCCAAAAGTGTCGCAATCCGATTCAACAACTCTGTTCGTCGCATCAGAAAGCGATCTTCAGTGGGTACTTGCATGGTATAACCCAACGCGGCGATACCCCTGGGCACAATGGATATCTTTTGGACTGGATCTGTCTCAGGCAGCGTCATAGCGACAATCGCATGACCGAGTTCGTGGTGGGCGACGATCTCTTTTTCCTTCGGATTTATCAGCCGATTTTTTTTCTCAAGACCGGCAACGACTCTTTCAACTGCTTCTTTGAACTCGGCCATCCCCACCTCATTCTTTTTTCTTCTGACGGATAGGAGTGTCGCTTCGTTCACCAAATTTGCAAGGTCAGCTCCCACCATGCCGGATGTCATACCTGCCAATATATCAATGTCCAAATTATCCGCAGCCGTAACTTTCTTCAGGTGGACTTCTAAAATTTCTTTTCGGCCTTGTTTATCGGGACGATCCACCAGGATTTGACGATCAAAGCGACCCGGCCTCAGCAGAGCGGGATCCAAAATTTCCGGGCGGTTAGTGGCTGCCATTAGGATTACACCAATGTTTGGATCGAATCCGTCCAATTCAACCAAAAGCTGGTTCAACGTTTGCTCGCGTTCATCGTGCCCCCCAACTGCTCCGAAGCCACGCGCTTTTCCCAGCGCGTCAAGTTCATCGACAAATACGATACAGGGCGCGTTATCCTTCGCCTCTTTGAATAGATCCCGCACTCGTGCCGCCCCCAGGCCGACGAACATCTCAACAAATTCCGAGCCGCTGAGGCTAAAGAATGGTACCTTGCTCTCTCCAGCTACTGCTTTGGCCAAAAGCGTTTTACCGGTGCCGGGTGGACCGACCAATAGTATGCCGCGCGGAATTTGACCACCAATACGCGTAAACTGCTCAGGTTCTTTTAGAAAGTCAATAATTTCAACAAGTTCCTGTTTGGCTTCATCGACACCGGCGGCGTCTGCGAAACTTACTTGGACATCATTTTCCATATAAATCTTAGCTTTGTTTTTACCAAGGGTCATGAAACCTCCTTGCTGCTGTTGAAAGCGTTTCATAATGAAGAACCAAAAGCCAAGAAATAGAAGAACCGGGAATATCCATGACAAGAGACTTGACAGAAAGTTAGACTGAATTTTTCCTGTATATTCAACACCATTCTTATCAAGAACGTTTGAAAGATCTGAATCTACGCGGATAGTTTGAAAGCGTTCACCTTCCCCGGATGGGGAGCTGTCGGTTAACATTTTACCCTGAATAACATTGTCTGTTACCGCGACATCCGATACATTCCCTTCTTCAGCCATTCTTAGAAATTGGCTGTATGGTATCGTTTTCACCCCTGCGTTCGATGCAAAACCATTTATCAGCGTCAATGTGAGCCATATACCTGCAATGATTGCTATCGCTTTTAATCTATTTTGTTTATCCATCGTAATTTCCTTTTGTTTAAGTTACCTTTGCGACTGAACCAATCTGGAGCCGGTTTCTGCATAGATTCGCCAGTTAAGGTGGTCTAATTTTCTGTGACCAATCAGCTTGAAAATGTACTCGTGTAGCATGTCATCGACTCTGTGAATGGCTAAATTCACAACCCCTTAGACATTTACTATTTGTTCCACTCATCACCTCAATCTGCGGTGACGTTTAAGGAAGTTGGCACAAATCCAGGATTTCTCAGTCAAATGGGTTCGGAGTGCAAATGCTGTCCGTTTACTTTGACAAAATATAGTCAACAATTTGACAATGTCAAAGTAAATGTTACCATTTTACTCTACTAAATTTCTCCGCAATGATATTATTTGCGTGGAATACTGGATCGAGACGCAATGCATCTAAATAGAAGGGATTTGTTCAATGATTTGACTCTGACGTTTCAGACATGCGAAACAGATCTTCTTTAGGCAGACAAAAACTTGACAGCTATAAAACACGTAGTTATCATCTTGCCGATAAAACGCACGAACACAGAATCTAATGTCTAATTTTTATGACTTAAGACGACTGATTTTGATGATGGAAAGCAATCTGGGACGCTAACGACCCTCAGGCACTTGTGTTATTCACCACTAACTTTAA
>JASFJP010000319.1:0-5875 GCA_050121225.1 Desulfobacterales bacterium | reverse complement strand
ATGGAGTACATGCAAAAGGATTCGCCGGAAAAGATAGCTAAAGAAAAAAGGACCGAAGCCAGATCAGCGAAGTTAAGGAATTATCGTGTTGAAATAAAGTTTATTGGTAAACCAATTTATCAATTCAGAGTAATTAATGTAACTTCCAGGGGTGCAGGGCTTCTGATAAAAGATAATTCTGCCTTTTTGAAAATGATCGAAGTTGGTCAGATTGTGGACGTCAATTTCATATCTCCCGAAGGTTCTAATCCTTCTGGAATATACAGCGCTGAAATCAAACATATCACGAAGCTCGACAAGCAAGAATACAAGGGGCATCGATTAGTTGGAATATCTATACTGGAAAAGTTGGATAAGCCTTTATTTTGAATAATGGACTATCCCTAAAAAAAGTGTGATCCATTTTTTATATGTGCAATTTTGCCGATTTGCACATGTGTTCTCAATGTCTTCAATCGGCTGACATCTAATTTCCTGCAAAACGCTCTTATCTACAAGATTTTCCATTTAAGACTGTCGACTCAGTTCTGTAATCCCTCCTAAATTTTTACTCCTCCTCTTGAGCGGCTCGCTACTCAATTTGCTGGATGAGTTTTTTTTTAAAGTTGTTTTTGTAGTTGCCGATACTACTACAAGAGGGCTAATGTAAAATGGGAAAAAGAAAAATGTATAACACCACCTTGGATTGTGATCTTCTGAGAGAAATTAAAATACTCGCTGCCCGGTTAGATTTGCGCCATAATGATCTTATTGAAGAAGCCATCCGAGATTTACTCAAAAAATACAAACACAAAAAAGCCTCAAAGGACGTTTCCAAAGGTTGAGTAGATAGCAAGGGCCGAAACTTTTTTATTTTAGGGCCACAGTTGCGCTCTCTGCTTCTGTAAAACTAAGCTATCACCACGTCCCAAAATTCTGATATTCTCTAATTTATATCTTCAGAAATGCATGTAGTATTCATGTACGTCGATCTCTTTTCATTTGACCATTCCACCACGTCTTGATAATTCTTTATGGGTATGAATCATGATCTGTTGAACTAAAATTTTCGTCGTTAGGATAAAATGGAAGCTGACCAAGACCAGTGGCGTATACGGAGAGCTCATTTAGAAGATGTGAAAGAAATGGAGATTTGCGCTAAAGCCGCCTACCGCCATTACGTGACTCGAATAGGTAAACCACCGGGTCCAATGCTGGATGATTATGCGAAGCTAGTAGAGCAGCATCAGGCTTTTGTTGCTGAAGAAAGTGGAAGGGTTGTTGGAGTTCTTGTACTCATACTAAAAAATGACGGAATTCTTATGGACAATGTAGCTGTTCTGCCCGAATATCAAGGCCAGGGTCTCGGTCATCAACTGATACAGTTTGCGGAGGCACATGCTTTTGAACGAGGCTATAAAAATCTTGACATTTATACTCATGAACTCATGACAGAAAATATAGAGATGTACCGGCGGTTGGGGTATTTCGAGACCGAGCGGCGCACAGAAAAAGGGTATCGGCGAGTCTATATGAGCAAAAGACTAAGGTGAAACGGACTCAAATTGGGATAGAGTTAGATAAAAAGTGTGTTCTTGGGTTAGCCGAAGTCGCTCGGCACAGATGTGTATCGACTTCGGCCGTATCGAAAATCATATATTGATCTAAATCTTTACTCTGATGTTGTGGCTGTTTTGACGTTGACATTCTTTGAATCAGTGTTTCATTTTCATTGACAAGTTATGTGCAGGGTGTTACAAGATACTATTTTTATTAATAATATTATCAAAAACAAAAAAACAGATGATGCAATGGATTTCGAGTTTGTAGAATACGCCGCGTTTTCGTAACCGGCGTTGTCCATGTATCCCCAAAAACGATCAGGAGGCATTTGAATCATGAATATCAAGGATGAAATCATCGACATAGCGCGGCAGATGGGCATTGATAAGATCGGATTCACAACGAGGGAACGCTTATCAGATGCGCCCCCTTCTGCGGATTTCGGGTACGTACTGCCCGAAGCGCGATCCGCTGTTTCATTGGTCGTGGCACTTGAAAAACCGGCCATACGCGCCTACCTGGCAAAAAAAGACCAGATGGCGCACGTGGAGGACCACAAGCGATCGTACATCAAGCTTGGCGAAGCGGGCATGGCAATCGCGGATATGTTAGAAAAGAAGGGCTATGCAGCCGTGTCTCCTATACCAAACATCGAGTACAGGCAAAATGAACCGTATATGGCCATGTTGCCCCCAATATCGCACAGGTATGTGGCCGTAGCATCAGGCATCGGATGGCTTGGATGGAGCGGAAACCTCATTGCTCCCGAGTATGGAGCGGCCTTATCCCTTACCTCTGTGATCACGTCCGCAGAGTTAGAGCCGGATCCAATGGTTGAAGGGGACTATTGTAATGATTGCCGTCGGTGCGCCGTGTCATGTCCGAGCCAATTCATCTCTTCGAAAGAAACAGACCAAGTCACCATAGGAGGGCGCACCTACACCCATAACAAAAAGGGCAGCAACTTGCGATGCGTTGTGACATGCGGCGGAGCAAACGGTGTTCGCCGTCCCGATTCGAAATGGTCGACATGGTCTTACGGGGTGCTGGACCTGCCGGGTCCAGGGGATGAAGAGGCGTTCGAGCGCAAAGCCAAGGAATATGCGGAAGATCCTCAAAAGCGCCTTCTTCGGGCCATAGTCTACGATCTCGAAGGCCGCAGTTTCAGCACATGGGAAGACTTCAGCCGGTTCTGGGAGAAGACGGTACTCGTTACCTGCGCCAATTGTATGCTGGTATGCTGGCCGAATCCGGAGGATCGAAAAGAAAACCTCCGCCTCCTGACGCATTCCGGACGTGTGGTCCGGGGTGAGGACGGCAAACCCGTTGTGGTGATATAGCCTGAGCTTAGCAAAAGTACGGCATGAGTATGGCGTGTCAGAATTCCCAAGTCCAAATCAGCATGGACGGTAAAGGTTGTGTGACGGATAATATCACGATCGGATGACGGTGGCGGTTTAGCAAAGTACCCCGAATGTAGGGTTTGGTGAAACTATGAGATAGGCTTTGAATAAATGTATACTTTTTCTAATTTTTCGGCGAATCCCTCACTCACCACTTTTACTCAGACGGCACCAGCGCTTTAAAAGCTTGAAAACGGAGATAGGATAAATCGATTTTCCCTGTTAAAGTAAAAGAAACCTGAAAGGAGGAATGCCTTGACTGACTATTATGTAGCTTTTTGGAATCTCGAAAACCTTTTTGACGTGAACCAATCCCCGCGTAGAACCGACAAACTGCAGCGCACAATCGGAAACGAACTCAAAGGGTGGACAAAGAAAATTCTTGATAAAAAGATTAAACAACTGGCCTCGGTGATAAAGCAAATGAACCAGAATAAGGGACCAGACTTAATGGGCGCATGCGAGATCGAGAACGACTTCGTTCTTGAGCGTCTAGTGAACGCGTTAAACATCCCCAATCGCAATTATGCGATTGCACATCACAACATGTCGGACAATCGGGGCATCGACGTGGGCTTCATCTACGACAAGGCGCTTTTAAAAGCGGAGAAGCAGTTCTCTCATTTCATCGTAAAGCGTTACGCTACCAGAGACCTATTTCAAGTCAACTTTAGCACTAAATTGGGCAGACGGCTTGTGGTCATCGGAAACCATTGGCCATCCCGCAGCGCAGGTCAGTACGAGTCAGAACCGTACCGAATCGTTGCCGCCGAAACGATTGCTTATTGGCACCAACGGATACGTGAAGAACTAGGCAAAGATACCGCGGTCCTTGCCATGGGAGATTTCAACGACGAACCGTTCAATCGCTCCTTAGCGAATTATGCGCTGGCTATGAGGAGCCGAACCGAAGTGACCAGGGCAAGGAGCCCGAAATTTCTTAATCTTATGTGGCCGATTATGGGCGAGGGCAAAGGCACACATTATTACGGAGGTGAGCCTAACTTTTTGGACCAGTTCCTGGCTTCCAAGGGGCTTGTGACCGGCAATTCGAAGCTGCGAGTTCTACCGGAAAAAGTGGAGGTAATCAAATTTCCCGGAATGGCAGATAAAAACGGCGCTCCAGTAAGATTTGGCAAAGGCCAAAAACCCAATGTTAAAGGATTCAGCGATCATTTCCCGATAGGAGTCGTGGTCAGTGAAACCTGATGTAAAGGTTCCCATAATAAAAAAATGAAGATCTCATATACAAGGAGGATAATTAGATGAAATTTCTACGCGTGGATATGACTGAGCAAACTGTAAAGGTTGAGGAAGTTCCCCCGGAATATGTCGGTCTTGGTGGAAGAGGTTTGACCTCAATAATGATCAACAGTGAAGTCCCGCCCAAGTGTGACCCGCTGGGGCCTGAAAACAAACTTATTTTTGCACCGGGTACTTTAAGCGGCACCTCTTTGGTGAATACCAGCCGGATTTCCATCGGAGCAAAAAGTCCGCTGACAGGCACCATTAAAGAAAGCAATGCCGGCGGGACTGTTGGTGCAGCATTAGGAAAACAGGGCATTACCGCCATCATTTTTGAGGGTCAGGCAGCGGAAGGCAAGCTGTTCAACCTCATCATCGATCAGGACGGGGAGGCCGGCCTCGAAGCTGCAGATGCATATCAAAACATGCGGACCTATGCTTTGGTCGAAAAATTGCTTTCAAGCTATGGAGAGAAAAACGGTGTGTTGTGTATCGGACCGGCGGGCGAATATCAACTGGGCTCGGCTTCCATTCAAACCTCGGATGTGGATGGGCGCCCCTGTCGTGCAGCGGGCCGAGGCGGTCTGGGGGCGGTCATGGGCGCAAAAGGGCTTAAGGCCATTGTCATCAGCCAACAGGGGAAAAGCCCCGACGCTATTGCTGATCCGGATACATTTAAAGAAGCAGCCAAGGTTTTTGCCAAAGCAGTCAAGGACAATCCGTTTACGGGCCAAATGCTGGGTGCGCTTGGAACAGCGGGGCTCGTGTCGGCGGTGAATTCTCTCGGGGCATTTCCCAGCTATAATGCCACCAATGGTGTATTTGACGGGTGGGAAAAAATAAGTGGTGAAGCCATGGCCCAGACTATCCAGAATCGCGGCGGTAAAACCACTCATTTGGGTTGCTCACAATGCATAATTCATTGCTCCAATGAATATGTGGATAAAGACGGCAAGTATATGACCTCCTCTCTGGAATATGAAACTCTTTGGTCCATGGGCGGCATGCCCGGCATTGATGATTTGGATGTGATCGCTCGGCTTGATTTTCTGGCAGACGACATTGGATTGGATACGATAAATACCGGCGTGGCGATTGGTGTCGCCATGGATGCCGGATATAAGAGATTCGGTGACGGACAGGCGGCCATCGAGATGATGGAGGAAATTGCGAAAAACACCGAAATCGGAAAAGTGATTGGAAACGGCCCGCAGGCTGTCGGTCAACATTTCAACCACCATCGTATACCGGCGGCCAAAGGTCAGAGTATCGCGGCATACGATCCCAGGGCCATGCAGGGAAATGGAGTTACCTATGCCACCTCGCCCATGGGTGCCGACCACACCGCCGGCAACCTGGTGGGCCAGTATCTGGGAGGTGCGTTAAATCCTTTAGAGACCGAAGGTCAGGTGGAGGCTTCCCGAAACGCCCAAATTGCCATGGCTGCTTTGGACTGCACCGGCCTTTGCCTGCTGGCCGGTGTTGCCTTAGCAGATGATGTTGCCAAAGAAGCGCTGCTTAAAATGATGAACGCCAAGCTCGGCACTGAATTCGGCCCGGGCGATCATTCGGCCATGGGCATCCGGGTGCTAAAAGCTGAGCGGGAATTTAACCGCAAAGCCGGATTTACCAACAAAGACGATCGGTTGGCCAAATTCTTCTATGAAGAACCTCTGCCGCCCCAC
>JASFJP010000318.1:0-5909 GCA_050121225.1 Desulfobacterales bacterium | reverse complement strand
CAAACAGTATGAAGCAGTGGCAATAGACCGCAACTATTTCATATTCCTTACTATTTTATTGATTTCGAGGCCCTGTTTGCTGTTACGCTCCCTTATGTGCGAGTTTCACACCTCTGCGAAGCGGGTTATCTTCAAAGCCGCTGTAACTTACGTAAGCTTTCGGGATAACCGTATAAATTTTTTTACTCAAGTTCTGAGCCAGGACTAAAAATGCTCTAGAATTTTGGAAATGTATGGAACTGAAGCTTGGGTGTCAAGCAATAAAAATCTGTTAATTCAGGTCAACCGCTTTCATGAGCATGCCTTCTTCCAGGCTTTCTGCAAACGGAATAGGATCGTTTTCACCATCCAAAACGATCTCATACACTTTAACCGATCGCATAAATCCCTT
Organism: Desulfobacterales bacterium; assembly: GCA_050121225.1. Classification (GTDB taxonomy): domain Bacteria; phylum Desulfobacterota; class Desulfobacteria; order Desulfobacterales; family JAFDCJ01; genus JAFDCJ01. Next base: position 5,518 of record JASFJP010000318.1, on the reverse strand, counting down.
CACACGGATATTACCTCTCGGTACGCAGTCTATCTCGTCTTTTACGAGCGCCCAGGTGGAATGGCTGATGAGAATGCCGCCCGCTGGACAGGCTGTTTCCAATCGGGAGGCGAGATTGACTTGCATGCCCATAGCCGTGTACTCGCTCCTCTCACTGGAGCCGAAGCTACCCACTGTTGCCATACCGCTGTTAATGCCGCATCGTATTTGTAATGGATGCTCGATACCCTCCTCAAACCACTTCTTTTGAAGCAACGCCATTTTACGTTGCATATCGATGGCCATATGAGCACATCGCAATGCATGATCGCGATCGTTGGTTCTGTCAGGCGCACCGAAAAAAACAAACAGCGCATCGCCTAATACGTGCGCCAGAGTTCCCTCGTATTTCTGAATGATATCGTTCATACAGCTAAAATATTCATTCAATATGGCCGCCATATCCTCGGGTTCGAGGGCATCCGAAGTTTGGGTGAAGTCTTTTATGTCGGAAAAAAACATGGTAAGTTTTTTACGGCGGTGATCTCCAATCGGTTCGATATCACCTTCCAGAATTTTACCAGCCAACTGTGGTGGCACGTAACGTGATAGTATATTATGCGCATTCAGAACCTTCTGTTTTTGTTTTTCGAGATCTTTAGTCCTCAGTTCGATGATCCGTTCCTGACGCAAACGAATAAAGTTAGCCTCTTCGATCCGACGTTCAAGCTCCTCAATGATTTCGCGGGACAAGCGAAAACGAAAAGAATCCATAAATCGAGTATAAAACGGTTTGGCTTTCCATTTAATGTGGTATTCACAATAATTACCGCCTTTGAACTGACATGTCGCCTCTTGAACCATCGCCGGATTTCGGGTTAGTTTGCCGAGTCCTTCATAAACACCTCTATTCATATCGCAGAAGTACTTTGTAAGACCAGGGTCATCATTCCAATAAATTCTCACAACTGCATAGCCGTTCTTATTGTCGACAATTTCAATCGAACGATTGCGGTTGAATTTGGCATTTTCTTTGGGAAGTCTCTGGATAATGGTTTGCACTCCGGCCAGACGCATTAAGAACACCTGTGATCCCACAGCAGTCTTAAATATGTTGCGCCCAGCTTTGTAGATGGCATCCGGATCGCCGAGAATTGTAGCGGTATTGTGATATATCCGGCCAAGCAGATCATTTGAGATCCAATTGTTGGGCTCCAGCAGATACTCCTTAACCACTGGCACTATCTTGCCGGTATCTTCATCCGCATACAAATACTTCTCATTTCCTACGATACCTCCGAACAACTTCGTATAGGGCACCGTGGACAATGAAGTTTTGATGAAGTGTTCGCAGGTGACAACGTTGATACAGCTGGAATCTTTGCGCATCGGTTTTCTTGAGGTAAGAAGAGAATAACTCATAGGCATGCCTCTATAAAAATGCAGATTTTGAGATTGTTTTATGAAATCTGGTTACCTTCAAAGCCGCTGTAACTGACCTGAGCTTTCAGGATAACCGTACTGCGAAATTTCAAATGGGGGAGGAAAAAAGGATTAGATTATGCCTCGTTTATATAGCGAAAAAAACTAGCACATGTCAAATGACACGGTTTTCCAATAGGCAGAGTTACGAGCTATATTCTTAATCGAGAAGATTCAGAAGAGATTGAAATTAGGAGACATATCATCATTACGGCGGGGAAGATGTGTCGTAAATCTTAGATATTCTCATATTATCGAATCATTTATCCATCGATCTAAAATGCTTGCTGCGGTGTCGGCACCGTTTAAATTAAGCGATAGGGGTGAATCGGCTCTAGTCATTTGAAACATCTGTTCAATATGCTTGCACAACATATCCGGATGAACATCATTTTCACCCAGTATCCTCATTGGTATAAAATTTTTTATCTTCTCCGCCCGCATGGGTTGTTCCTGCTGGCGAGAATAAGGATAAACAAGGGCGGGGACTTTTGTCACCAGCAGATTCATGCAAGTGTTATATCCGGCCAGGCTAACGGACAGATCGGCCGCATATAAAAAATCAAGAAAATGTTTCGAATACCGTCTAACACGCAAATCGGGTGTTGAAAGTGCGCATAGTTTGTTAAATTCCCCTTCCATCATGAAAGGACCGGCAAACACTTCGAGCTTGAGGGCAAATGTACGAGCAAGCTTGCGGCAGGCTTCGATCACATTAGATAACAGTTTAAAACCCGCACGACCACCTCCGGCACTGGCGACAATCAGTTTTTCTTCGGCAGCAACGCCCAATTTTTCCCTAAGGTTTACTCCTCGGGTCGGATCGGTTTGTTGGGTGATAAAGCCTGCATGAATCACCGGAATCTGAATTTCACCTGCTCTGGTAAAGGTTTCATCCAAACGAAGCAAATGGGCATCAGAATGCACGAGTAACCCATCGAAATAGGTATTCAGTTTCTGCAATACGCGCTCTTCATACGCAGCTTGGTGTTTTTTTTCGACTAATATGTCCCGCAAACTGCATATCGTCTTGATCTTTCCAAATTGACCATTACGAATTGCCTTCAGCAGCGGTTGCAGCTCAAAGCCAAACATGGAACGACCAAACGGAAACAATTCGACAATAAATAGATTCGGCTTTTTCTGATCGAACAACTCAAAAAGGATCTCTTGGCGATCTTTTTGGATCTGTTCAACACTGCGCTTGGGATCTCCGGAAATCATGTTGGTAAACGTTTCGTCCATGTATAAGACGGGAAGTCGAATAAGACACACATGCCCGGGAATATCAATTTCTACCTGCTGCCCCCCGGCAATCAGGGTTACATCGTGGTTGGAGAGCGCCCGGGCAAACTCTAGACTCCGCACCAGATGACCCATTCCCCATGAGTATTGGCAATAAAAAATAATGTTCATGATTTCGTGGTTTCGTGATTCGCCTTTATCCTATAATTTCTTTCAGGAATAATTCCATAACGTTACGTCGGAGCCCTGTGCTTACAACAGAGGACGACTCGCTTCAACCGATTTGGCAGAAGGTTTCACACAACGGTACGCCAACTTAAAGATCGAACTTCACCAAATGCCCAAAATGAACCAATTGAAGCTCCTTTCTCTGCAACAAGGCGTTCAACAAAATTTCAAGGAATTGAAAGGCGGCGGAATTCATTCGCTGGTGATGTATCATTATCCCGCAATGACCTGATGCAATTGCCTCTTCGAGCTCATTAAAAAGCCCATCCCATCCTGCGATGGCGTTTTGCTCATTACGTGTGTGCAAATCGACATTGACAAAAAAATCCGGTAACCCTTCAGGCGGCTCAGGCACGCATCCTACGGTTCGTGAGACAGCCGCAAAATTGAGTTCTCTCAGCAAATCCAGCGTTTGGGACGCGCAGCGATTCCACGGCGGGGTAAACACAGGAACAAATGCTTCCCCTAGGATTTCTTCAAGCCGACTTCGGCCGCGAAGTAAGTCCTTTCTGACATCGGAACGGATTCGGTCGGGCCCAAATTCCTGCCGTTTCCCCTGCTTTGCATGATTCGCATGGCGCCAGCCGTGTTGATGCCAGCACCAGAGCCGGGCGTCGCTGGCGTGAATTGATATTAAATACTCCCAACGCTGTGACGTAAACCAAGCCGGGATAACCGCCAGACAGAGCGGAGATCTTCGCTGCTCAAAAATACTGAGCAGCCTGTTGATGTTAAGACCGGGAACCGCCACATCGTCAGCCCGAAAAAAAACGTAGCCTGATTTTTTTTGCGTTAAGCGGCTACAGGCGTCATGAAGGCAGCGATCTAACCTTGAGGTCAAATCAGTAGGCACTCGACGCCAAATAGATGAGACAGTAGAGGACATAGTCAAAATTCGAGTTAATTGTTGTACTTATCTCATATGAAACTTCCTAGATCAATGCATACATTTAGATTAAATCTTGGTCTTCGATGGTCGCTTTTCGCGGATCACCGATAGGTAGTGAAAGTGTCATAGATGGTTAGGGGCCATTTTGTTTGCATAACGCATTTATTTTTTAGCATAAAAAAAGAAACATAGCGGTTGTCATAAATGGCTATAACCCTGGGGGATCATAGGTAAGTATCTGCGCCTGTTATTGATCTGGACCAAACGGAACATTTTTATGACAACCGGTATAGGCCCTATTTTGAGCCCAGCGTTCAAGCCACTCGGCGGTGTGGACGGCACCGTCAAGATTAAGGGGGACGCGGGTTGGTGCAGAATCCGCCAACACATCTTCTACGACAGATGCCAATTGATTCGGATCCATATCTTTGCTGCCCAAGATTCGTAGCAATCCTCTCTGTTCTAACCGTTCAGCGCGAAGACGTTGCTCCTGATTCTGCGGGAACGGCCAGACGAGAGCCGGTACGCCGGTGGCTAAAATGTTCATGGTGGTGTTATATCCACCCATACTGATGGACAAATCAGCGGCCGCCATATACAGCAAAAAGTCATGAACAAATCGTTCGATGTGTATATGGTCTTTTGCCATTAATTTCAGACGCTTAAAATCATCATGATCTAAATAAGGCCCAGTGAATACACGCAGATAGAGGGATTGTCTCATATCCAACCGCGAAAAGGCTTTAATTACAGACTCCAGCAAAGGCGCACCCACGGTCCCGCCGCCGGCGCTGGCCACTACCAGCCTGTCATCGTCTCGGATGCCAAGCTGTTGTCGCAGTCGTGCACGAACTCCCAGCAAAGGCTTGGGAGCAATGTAGCCGGTATAAACCACGGGCACTCGAATATCGTCGTAATGGTAAAAAGTTTCGTCGAGTGTGACAAGATCAGGGTCTGAATGAATCAGCACACCGTCGAAATAGTTGTTTATTTTCCTGAGTGCCCGTAATTCATGAAGTTCCTGATCCTCTTTTTCAACCAGAATATCGCGCACGGAGCTGAAGACGCCACAGACATTCAATTTCTTTTCACGGATCGCGTGTAATACCGGATCAAGTTCGTACCGAAAGGCTTTCCGCCCAAAGGGATAAAGCTCCATGATAAAAAGATCCGGCCGTTCCCTTTTAAAAAAGTCAAACAGGCGTTTCTGCCGCTCGTCCTTTATGCGCTTCAAACCGGAGGAGGATTCGGAGCTAAACAACCCCTTGAAATCCCGATCCATCTGCAACTCCTGCAGACGGAATTCGCGAATGTGATCCGATAACTCCACGTCAACATGCGGTCCCCCGGTTATCAGGATCACCTCATGGGAATCAAGCGCTTCGCAGATCTCAAGGCTGCGAAACAGATGCCCGAGTCCCAGTACATGCTGACAATAGAATACGATTTTCACGGGATTCTAACCTAATCCGGACAAGCCGTAATTTAAAAAGGATAAATTAATCACGAAAACACGCAAGAACCCCAGTGCAATAGTACCCGCTTACGAGGCCGGCTAAACCACGAAGAAACAAGATAAATTTCGTGTTTTCGTATCCAAAGAATTCGTTATATATTCAACCGTTACAAGTTTATGAAAATATCCTATATAAATTTTTTTACACAAAAAGCAAAGGAATAAACGTTAAGGATCCA
>JASFJP010000317.1:0-5914 GCA_050121225.1 Desulfobacterales bacterium | reverse complement strand
CCGGCGAGGCTCTTGTAGCATCTCGTCAGATGCTCGGCGCCGCTGCGGGCATATTGATTATCCGGGAATTGTTTGTTCAAACGCTGAAATGTTGATAACGCCATGGCAGCAGGCGTCTGGTCACGATCAATCGTATCGATTTGAACGAAATAACAGAGTCCGATTTGATAGATGACATACGGTATGGCTTCATTACGCGGATGAAGCTTTTCGAATTCGGAGTAAGCGAATATTGCTTCTTCATATTGTTCTAAATGATAATGAGAGTCTGCAATTTTTAGCTCCGCTAGGATCGCATATTTGGAAAACGGGTAAAAGTCTTTCAACTTTTGAAAATATTCGATGGCATCCTTATAATCACCGTCTTCGTAAGCATCCATGCCGTCCCATGCCAGCTGCTGAGCGGGTGCGGTCTCGTCTTCACCCATAATAGCATTCCACGTTTTTTTGAGCGCGGAACATCCGGAACCCAAAAGCATTAGTAGGATGCAGGCGATTACGATGTGTCGAATGTCATGTTTCATGTTCAATGCAGTGGCCGCTACAGCAATTTATTGATGGCCTCATCCAGCTTTGATTTGGCGACCATGCCTGTGATTTGTTCAACCACATCGCCTCCCTTGAAAAAAATTAGCGTGGGTATGGCCTTGATTCCGAATTTGCCTGGCGTCACAGGACTGTTATCCACGTTACACTTTGCAAATTTAATTTTGTCGCCAAAGTTGTTTGCAAGATCTTCGACGAGCGGTGCAATCGCTTTACAGGGGCCACACCAAGGTGCCCAAAAATCAACCAGAACGGGTTTATCGGATTGTAATACCTCCGTTTCGAAGTTGCCGTCATCTATCTCTACAATTCCCTCTGCCATAACATATCATCCTTTCCTTGGATTGAAATTACAATGGGTCAATTATAGTTATGGCGATGGTTGTTGTCAACCTTGGCCAAGCTCCTGTCAGTGGAACATCCAAGTCGGGGCTAATTGATTCAAATAGAAGCGATTTCCCTCACACGACATGGCACAAAAATCCCATATCGCAATACTCAAATTATTTGTATTTTTCATATTATCCTTAGAAATTTAGACTTCTTCATTGATTTGATCCCCGGATTTTGGCATTTACTGGATACGGCGTGACATTCCAGACGATAGTCAGATGGGAGGGAAAAAGTTGACGGAGAAAATCAGGATTGGGGCCCTTGTGTCGGGGGGCGGAACAAATCTTCAAGCTATTCTTGATGCTTGCAACGATGGAAGAATTGGCGGATCCATGGTATTTGTCGGATCCGATAATCCGGATGCATTTGGTCTCAAGCGGGTTCGCAAATATAACATTCCCACCTTTGCAGTAGATTATAAATCCATAATTCGGAAATTTAAAAAAGATCCGGCAAACGCAGCAGTGCCTGATGATTTTGATCTTAATGACGCACGGATGAAACAGACTCTGTTTCCAAATCGAGATGATCTTGATAAAATCACACCTTTTTTGAAGACACGCGCCATCGCCGAATCCAGGCTACTTGAGGAAATGAAGCCATATCCTTTTGATTTATTGGTTTTAGCGGGTTTCATGCGAAATTTGACCCCGTATTTTATTGATCGAGTGAATACCACGTGGAGGAAACCCCGGATCATGAACATCCACCCATCGTTACTACCGGCCTTTAAGGGCGTTGACGGATACGGAGACACTTTCCGTTACGGTTGTAAAGTGGGAGGTTGCACGGTGCATTTTATCGATTACGGCGAAGATACAGGTCCGATTATCGGTCAACGTGCCTTTGAGATCCTACCCGAGGACACGATTGATACCATTAAAGAAAAAGGTTTGAAATTGGAATGGGAGCTGTTCGCTGAATGCATCCAGCTTTTTGCCGAGGGCCGAATTCAGATCAAAAAAATGATTCACCAACTGGACAACGGGGAAAAAGTAAAAAGGAAGGTGGTGAAAATTACAAATAGGTTCTCGCACCAAGGTAGCGGGACTTGAAATAACTGTTTGACATCGATGATGTCCTAATTTTGCGGCCTCTACCGGGAGCGTGCAGGAACTTGTTTTCTCCCGTATAGATGCCGACGTGAGATACCTGCTTTCCTCCGGACGTTGCGAAGAAAACCAGATCGCCTTTAGCCAGTTTACTGCGCTTGATCGGTTTTCCTGTATTCCATTGCCTTCTTGATGAGCGCGGGAGTTCCAACCCATTTAACCTGTAAACCACCATTGTCAAACCGCTGCAGTCAAACCCTGTTTGGGCGGATTCCCCGCCCCACTGATACGGTATTCCGACATAGCGATTGGCAGTGGTTATAATGTTTTCTCTAAGATCATCTTTATTCGCTGCGTATTGATCCGGTCCAACAATGTAGTATTCCTCGATAACACCGGCGGTTTTCAAATTATCTGCTCTTCTGCGGGCTGCTTTTTGGGATGAATAGTTACCAAATCTGACTTTATAGAGACCTGAATCGTGAAGAAAATGATAAGCGGCTAAGCCTTCATTTTGGAGCTTTGCGGTAAGCCGAACGGCATTGTGAATATTGGTAAACGCTCCAACTTGAATAGTGTACCGTACATGGGGAATTGGCTTTGGCGGAATTTGGTCAGCCGGGGCTTCTGAAATTGCAGTCTTACCGCCGCAGCTCATGGTTAGGAGCGCGTGCGAAAAGATTAGCAACATCATTAGCTGCCGCATTTGAAGAGGTTCGAATTGATATTGCCTTTTCTTGATCATAACGGACTACGGATTATGGCGATACGCCCAGCAATAATTTCACGATTACCGGGAAAGCCACAAAAGTGCCGATAGAACTTCCGAGGTTTGTAAATACGACCACCAACAGGATTCTCGTGACTTTATTTTTCCAGAATCCGCGAAAGGAAAGTATGTCTTCGGGTAAATTCTCCAAATCCTTTACTTTGGGCCTGCGGGAAAAGGCTTCGACTAAACCCGAAACCCAGCCGGCGGCAATCATAGGGTTGAGCGATGTCAATGGTGCCGCCAACATCGACGATAGAATCGTTGCTGGATGTGCCAATGCAATGATTGCTCCGATCCCTGCCAAAACGGCATTGGCTGCGACCCACCAGATAATCATGTCTTTCCCGGCCTCCATACCACCGTAAAAAAAACCGGCGATAAACATTACCAAAATAGCTCCGGGGATAATCCATTTCAACAATCCGGTGGTTTTATTTTTCGGAGGAAGCTGCTCGAGTTTCGGAAGATCAATGGTTTCATTCCAATAGTTTTTTATGCCTTGAACGTGACCGGCTCCGACGACCGCCACGATTTTTTGACCGGGTGCAGTTCGGATTTTTTCAGCCAAATATTGGTCTCTTTCATCGATCAAGATGTCTTTTAAAATCGGCAAGGATTTTCCTACTTCAGCCAGGAGCGTCTCTAGAACGTCCTCCTGCTTCATTTTTTCGACGTCTTCTTCCTTGATATCCTCAACTTCGCCAATAGACAGGATCATTTGAAACAAGAGTTTAATTTTACTCCAGAATCCCATGAGATGCCAGGTTCTAGAAAGGGTGGTACGAATATCACGATCTGCCAGATGAACTTCAGCACCGATTTCCTCAGCTTTTTTTACGGCTTCGATCATTTCCTCGCCGGGTTTTATATCCAATTTTTTTGCGATCCGTTTTTGAAACGATGCCAGTAACAGATTGGAAAGTAGCAGAAAAGATTTTTTTTCTTTGATTACTTTGATGATATCTGTATCCTGCCAGCGTTCTTTCTGGCGAAGGGCCTGATATCTGGATTGGCACAGTTCAACACAGACAGTATCGGGCTGCTCGTCTTGAATAACTTGGCTGACCTGCTTGGCGCTTTCTTTGGAGACATGTGCGGTTCCAACCAATATGACCGTTTTACTGTCACATTCGAGGTGGTGTACCATATTGGAGTTGTTTATCATCTGCATAAAAGATATAGTCCTAGTTTCTTTAAGCTATCGGTGCCTAACTTTTGGAAGTGTAATTTCGGATGGGCACTAATTGAGCCTTAATTAATTTTTACGGTTATCCCGAAAGCTTAAGTCGGTAACATCGGCTCACCTCCAAAGCATATGCCAACAGAAGTCACTGGGTCTTTGCAGATAACCAGATCAACCTTTTTGGGTTTTAGGAATTATAATCAAATTCTAAAAGTATTACATTTAAATGATTATGACAAGGTTAAAGGTAACCTGATTAAATCTCAGATTCCACCTCAGACGGAAGGCCTACTAAGATGACTGATGAGAGTCAGCGGGACCGTCAATGCTATTTAATTGACGAAGAGCCGTACTATCGGCAAATTGGTAAGGAGGTGAACACTTTTGAAACCGCTTTTGAAGCGAAACTACCGTTAATGTTGAAAGGTCCGACGGGCTGCGGCAAAACACGATTTGTTGAATACATGGCCTATCGTCTGCAGTTACCTATCATAACGGTAGCTTGTCATGAAGACCTGTTTGCATCCGATCTTATCGGGCGTTATTTATTGAAGCATGAGGAAACCATATGGCTCGATGGACCTTTAACCCGTGCTGTTCGAATTGGGGCCATCTGCTATCTTGACGAGATCGTTGAGGCTCGCAAGGATACAACAGTTGTCATTCATCCTCTGACCGACAACCGTCGCATGCTTTCAATTGATAAAAAAGGAGAACACATACATGCTCATTCCAATTTTATGATGGTGATTTCGTATAATCCGGGATATCAATCCGTTCTTAAGGATCTAAAACAGAGTACCCGCCAGCGTTTTGTCTCCCTGGAGTTTAATTATCCGCAACCTTTGACGGAAGCCGAAATTGTTGCGCATGAAGGCGCAGTGGATTTGGACACTGCATCAAGGTTGGTCACTCTTGCCGGAAAGATACGTAATATCCGGGAGCACGGCTTGACCGAAGGTGCCAGTACCCGATTGTTAATTTACGCGGCCCAGCTTATCACCCGGGGTATTCCGGGAAGCGAGGCTTGTCGCTATGCGGTATGTTTACCACTGACCGATGATGAACGGGTGCTGGAGACTCTATATGATTTAATCGATGACATATTTTAATGAACTCAACCATTTATACACAAAATAGCATGGAAACACTTTCAATTGCGGATCCGGAACTGGCTGAGAGAGTGTCCCATATATTAATGCAAAAGGGCGATTTAATTACCAAACAGGCCATTGAGCTTTTGGTTAATGAAACCCTGTGGGGTTTGTCTGTAGAGTACTCATTTGGCCAAGCCATCGCCGGCGGTTATGCCGATTTAATTGGTGAAACGAGTTCAGATCGCTTGAAGACCTACGCTGTTCTGGTGCGCGAAGCCGGAGGGCACGGACCGACAGTGGGCAGAATGATCGCCACCTATTTGGTCCCCGTCTTGAAATTGGGGAACAACCACCTGCTTGATGGTTTTATACATGTCTCGAAACTCATGCGGGCAAAAGGGAGTTATACATTAAAGGAGCCTCTCAAAGGGTTGGGTTCGCTTCTGATAAATGGTGATGTAGAATCTGCGGCGAAGTTCCTGGAGCTTCTCATGGAAACATTTTCCAAAGAGTTGACCTACAGTCGCTGTCAGTATTTTGCATCGGTTCTTCCCAAAATGGTTCTCGACTTTGATCCATCCCGCCGTATTTGGCAAACCGAGCAAATGCGCCGGATTATCCGGGAAGATCAGCATCTGGCAGATTCATTCTTGAATGGTATGGAAAAAGGGCTCAATTTGCTTTCTCAGGATGCGCTGGAAAATTTTATTGACCGGGGTCTAAAAAAATATCGTCGGAACCGACGGGCTGGAATTATGTTTTTTGCATTGGAATCAAGAACCGGGATGAATACATGTCAAGAACTGCAGGTGACGGTTCCTCTTTGTCAAGTCCGCCGGCAGCTGGATCGTTATCTTCAGGCTCGAATCGG
>JASFJP010000316.1:0-5928 GCA_050121225.1 Desulfobacterales bacterium | reverse complement strand
AATCGACGGATCGTTGGATCTATCCCTTCGAGCACGAGGAAACGCTGATCTCTCCGGAGCCGTAACCCTGCATTTAGCCACGCTATCCGACCCACAGGCCAGTTATTTGGCGGAGAACCTCTCAGCAAAAGTGACCCTTTCAAGTCATCTTGAAGCGTTCACCGCGGCACACCGGTTGGAAGCGCGGGCCAGCATCGAACGAGGAGAAGCGCTTCTGGGTAAGTTCTATCTCGATTTCGGCCTCACCCCTTTGAGTATGGTGCTCAACGTGAATTCCACACCAAAGGGATTGCGAATCAATGCGGGAACCATGGAACTGACAAAGGCGGGGATCGCTTGGTTTCACTCGCGCAAAAACGAGCTTTTTCCCGTGGAAGTTTCCTTGAAGCTCGAAGATCTCAACCTGTTTTTCATCACCTTCATTCAGTCCTCATTGGCAGAAGCTTACCCTATTCTCAACGACATCAGCGCAAAGGGAAAGGCTTCCTGCGACGTTTCCCTCCAGCCGGGCAGTGCAGAAGGAAGAGTCCGATTGGATGAGGCATCACTGACAATCGGTTCTTCGTTCAAAATTCAGGATTTCGCACTCGATCTGCCTTTGGCCTATTCAACAGCTGAGAGACCAAGGCCGAGGGTTGGTGCCCAACGAGGCAACATCAAGATCGGGCGTCTTGAAACCGAGCGATTTCAAATGCGGGACCAACAGATCGGGCTGCGTTTCGAACACAACAAATTCACCCTCGACCCTGTTGGTTTTTCGCTGGCCGATGGAGTCGTACTCGTTTCCGACGCCGCCATGGAAAATCCCTTTTCCGGCAGGCCGGAAATTTCCTTGCGGATGGCACTACAGGATATCAAACTCGACAAACTGCAGCTGCTCCCGCCTCCTTACGAGCTGCGCGGCAACCTTGCAAGCAACGAACTCCTTATCTCGGGAAATAAGAAACGCCTAAAAGCTTCCGGCATAGTTACGGTCGATCTTTTTGAAGGACAGGCGGTCGTCTCCGATTTCAGCATGGAAAGTCCTCTGTCCCCCTTTCGCAGGCTGAAATGTAATATAAAATTTGAGGAAATGGACCTGGAAAAATTGACTCGTGCTTTTTCTTTCGGCCGCATCACAGGCAAGCTGAACGGCTACATCAATGGTCTGGCGATTGCCAATGACCAAGCGGATGCCTTCACACTGGAGTTGTGGTCCGTGGCCGCCAAGGGCGTGTCGAAAACCGTAAGTTTCAACGCCGTCGAAGATATTCAGACCATCAGCTCAGGATCTGAATATCGCAGCGGCTTGCCCCTGGGATTGGATCGTTTCATCGACGATCTTTCTTATGAACAAATCGGCCTTAAATGCGTCTTAAGAAATGACGTGTTCAAGATCAACGGCACGATCCGCAAAGACCGCAAAGAGTATTTCGTCAGCCGCGCCGGGTTTACAGGCATCAATGTGATCAACATGAATCCCGACAATCAGATCAGCTTCAAGGATATGATGGAGCGGATCAAGCGGGTAGCCGAAAAACGGAAGGCGGAAGTTAACTAGCTTTCAAACCATAGGAGGTATTTCATGAAAAGAAAATTTTGGTCCAGAATGGGGTTTTTCACAATTATAATGATTGTCTTGTCATGTGTGACGGTAAATATCTATTTTCCAGCCAAAGAGGTGGAGCAGGCCGCGGATCAAATCGTAAAGGAAATACGTCCGCCCGAAGCCGAAGAACCCGCCAAACCCGAGGCCAAGCCGGATCAGAGTTTCTGGCCGCGTTCAATCAAACTGGCTCTCCTGGCTTCCGAAGCCTGGGCTCAAGAGTCCGTTACGGTCAACAACGCCAGAATTCGAGCCATTAAAGATTCCCTGAAAAAACGTGATCCTCAACTCCAGCCGTACTTTGACGGTGGGAATATCGGTGAGGGGAAAGACGGGCGTTTGGTCATCCGAAACATGGACGGGCTCAATCTAAAACAGCAAAATGTATTGAAAAGTTTGGTTGCGTCCATCAACAAAGAACGTGAAGCGCTGTATGCAGAAGTTGCCAAGGCGCTGAAAGTTGACCCCTCCCAGCTCGACCGTGTCTCCCAGGAGTTCGCTCAGGTATGGCAGCAATACAGTCGAGGGGGCTGGTATGTTCAACTTGCCGACGGTACATGGAAGCAGAAGTAAGGTTGTTTGAAATGGGCCTCCGGGGCGATCTTTCGGGGTCCGGGGATACCATCCTAATTTAGCTCCAAATAGAATCTAAAAAGATCAAAACAGGTATGGTGTCCCCGGAATTGATAGTTGGATATAAGAGGTGGAGCGTTATTTCCGATTACCTTCTGCGATTGAAAATACAGGATTTTGCAAACGGGTCGATCTACAGCGCGGACATCGACCGGGCCGTGTTAGGCGTTTGCGGTTTTCAAACACATAGTCGCACAGAAGACACCGGCTGGGTCGAACCGTCAATTTTTTGCCCTTTCCGGCTAACGACCGCGCAATATGGACAAGGTGATCATACACCTCTTTTTCTCGAATTCTCACCTCCCGGGATAAAGCCCGCGCATCCATTTCTTTCTGGCTCAATAGAGAGATTATCTGCTGCCGCACGGTTACCATTGCTATCTATCCTTTGAATTCAATCTCACCGGGATTTCAATCTTACAGGTTCAGGTGCCGGTTCTACTTCATTTCGATTTCTTCCTTCAGAAGACAACACGCAATCTTATATTCCGGTCGTCCCTCACGGTCGTAACTCAAATTATAAGGCTGGATGAGTTTATTCATCACACAGCCTTCGGGAATAGTTAATTGAAAAAGATCGCTCTCATTGATTCTGGCTGTGGGTACCAATTGGTCTTCGTGGAATATTAAGCTGTGAACCGGAAAATCTTCGCACAGGGGACACCGATACACTCGGCCATTGGGAAAAATAAAATAATTGTCAGCTACCAACCCCGCACATTCAAATGCTTCTTCAGGTTCTAAAAAAACTTTTGGGTAGGTTGCGATGATACCGAGTTCCGCAACCATGCGAGCGACTTTAGGGACGGTGTTCAGCCATTGTGACCTTGAAATCTGATAGCTCGATTGGAAATTGGAAGTCCTACTTTCGACAGCGGATCTTCCTCTCAAACCGATGACTTGAATAAAGAATCGGTCAATGCCCAGTTTTTTCACAAGCGGAACCATCATCTCGAGTTCATCGATATTGAGGGTGCTAAGCGTGTAGATCAAACTCGTGGCAAATCCTTTGGAAACTGTCTTTTGAATACCCTCGATACAGGTATCATAATTCCCTTTCCCCCGGATCCAATCGTTGGTTTGGCGGGTGGCACCGTCCAGGCTGAAACTGAAAAAATCCACCTCTGCAGGAGTGACTTTCGAGAGGATGTCATGAAACAAGTAGCCATTGGTATCGATGGTAATGGAACCGAAACCCAGCTTGTGGGCATGTTTGACAGCGGGTGCTAGGTCCGGGTGGAGAGTCGGTTCGCCGCCGAGAAAGATAAGATTTTTGGAGGAGCTGTTTTGTGAGAAGGCGCTAATCCAGGCGGTTATTTTCGACAATGGTAGAGAATTGCTACCGTGTTGCGCGGGGTTAATATAACAATGTCGACACTTGAGATTGCATTGGGTGAGGATATGAAAGAACAGGTTGGTCGAATGCTTCGAAAAAACAACAGTATGTTTTAAGGTCATATTTTGGCGATTAGGCGTTTAATTTTCTTTTTTGCAGTTACCAGTTCGTCATTGGTCGCGCGGAGCCGAATGGACATGTATTCAGCAAATATCCTGTACAACAATAATAGAAAATCCAACTTTTCATCTGTAGGATCTTGTGCGGATATTCTATCTTTGGCAGAGGTATCCAATGCGAGACACATGGTTTGACCCACCGCATAAACCGACGCCGAGCGACTCATGCTATCGATGATCCGCATTTCCCCAAAAATTTCTCCCTCTTTATCGAGCGAACCGATTTCCATCCCTTCTTTGCTGATTCGTATTTTCCCGGAAAGCAGGAAGTAAAGCCAGGGGTCCAAGTCTCCCTCTCGTATAATCACTTCGCCATCTTCGTATTCTCTGATTTTGCTGAGCCTGAGAAGCTTTTGAAGGCTTTTGGTCTCGAAGTTTTTCAGAGCCGGAATGGTCATAAGCTTCTGAATATTTTCAATGTTATCCTTCAAGTATCTCGATTCAAGCATAGAGTCCTCCACTGCGTGCCAAGGATAAAATTCCAAACTTTAATTTTATACCCCATTGGGCAAAAGGGCAAGGGGTATTTGCTGACCAAGCAATGGGTTATTCAAAAAAAAGATTTAATTTTAATTACTTACGGACATTATGAGAGGACGGCAGGGTGGCGGCGGAGCCAGAAGATGAATAACATCCTGTGACGCTGTCGGCCATCGTATCAGCTTAAAATTACATACATGATTATTATAATATTTCAACTAACGTGTTGTTTTCATATCTTTTTACTGTTTTTTTGCTATGAACCCTTATGCATGAGTTTGCCCGGGTTTCGCGGGCGATTATTCAAGTAGCGGTTATATCGAAGAAACTCCCCGAACCCTCAATTAATTTCAAGACAGTGTTTGGAGATACTCTCATCAAAAAATACGGGATAACAACCGTCAAAGCAGGCTTTGCAAAAATTTGCTTCCGGATTTTCAACCCCGGTGGATTGAAGAAGTCCCTCGATGCTGAGATAATTCAGCGAGTCTAATTTTAAATAATCGCGCAGTTCTTCAACCGTCTTGCTGGCTGCAATCAATTCGCCCCGGGTTGAAAAATCGATTCCGTAATGACATGGGTAGCGATGGGGGGGACCGCTCACCCGCATATGCACCTTTCGAACACCGAGTTCACGCAGGGCTTTTACACGGGTTTTTACGGTGGTTCCGCGGATAATGGAATCCTCTATAATAACAATATCCTTGCCTTTTAACAACTCTTTGACAGGATTCAGTTTTATACGGACGCTAAAATCCCGCATGCCCTGGGTAGGCTGGATAAATGTCCTGCCCACGTAATGATTTCGTATCATGCCCATTTCAAACGGGATCCCGGATTCTTCCGAGTAACCGATGGCGGCATAGGTGCCTGAATCCGGGAACGGCATAACAAGGTCCGCCTCCACGGGCGCCTCGCGGGCCAGGCGTTTGCCATGGGATTTCCGGACGAGGTAAACATTTTTACCTGCAATGGTGCTGTCCGGGCGGGCGAAATAAATGAATTCAAATATACAGAACGTCTGCTTGGAAGCCGCAGGAGTTTTTAGACTTGTAATACCCTCGTGGTTGATGATGATAATTTCCCCCGGATCCAATTCTCTGACAAACTCCGCCTCAACGAGATCAAATGCACACGTTTCAGATGCCAAAACATAGTTGCCGTTCAACCTGCCGAGACACAATGGTCTAAACCCATTCGGATCTTTAATTCCGATAACTTCTCCCCGGCTGGTCAGCATGACAATCGAAAATGCCCCTTGCAGTTTGGATACGGTTTCCACAAGCGCCTGTTCAAAGCCCAAATTTAAATTTTTCACAAACAGATGTAAAAATATTTCACTGTCCATGGTGGACTGAAAGATGGATCCGGCCTGCTCGAGATCATCCTTGAGGGTGTGAGCGTTGACGATGTTTCCATTGTGGGCCACTGCATACGATTTGTTTCGATGCCGGACTAAAAATGGCTGAGCATTGGTAAGGATCGAACTTCCTGTTGTAGAATAACGGACGTGTCCTATGGCACAGTGACCGTGCAATTCCTGCAAATTATTCACATCAAATACATCGGAGACCAGCCCCATCCCTCTGTGCTCATAGATGGTTTCATTCCGGGTGACCGCAATGCCGGAACTTTCCTGGCCTCTGTGTTGCAAAGCATATAATCCGAAATAAGTGATTGGCGCCGCTTCCGGATGTCCACAAATGCCAAATATT
>JASFJP010000315.1:0-5932 GCA_050121225.1 Desulfobacterales bacterium | reverse complement strand
ATTGACCGGTAGTGTCGACCACCAACCTCACAGCATGATCACTCCAATTTATTTCAGCAGGATTCCTATGAGTTCTCAGAAATTTAACATTGATACCGTCAATTCGCATCGTACCGCTGCTTTCATCAATATCACTGATAACCGGCATCGCACTATGGCCGTAAAGAAATCCATGAAGCCAGCCGTAGGTGGAATCGCGCTCAACATAGTGAGCAATATCCGATAGAGAAGTTCCAGCCTGACGGCCAATATTGACAATGATCTCATTAAAGTGTTTGCGTGCCACGTGATGCCAGACCGTTAGTTTTCCAATACGCCCGAATCCATTTATGCCCAGCTTTTCATCACCGATAGCCATTTGAAGCCTCCCGCATTAATTCTTAGATGGTAAAATTGATGGTCTTTTTTAAAGAATTTTCGATTTCGATATGTTCTCCCCTTAAAGGTTTATTGTGGTTTCATTGAAGACATAACTATCATGGGCTCCGGTTCTTCAGCGTCAGGTCTCATTAACTCTAAGTAAACCCTGAAAAACCGATCCCTCTTGGCCGTCAATGCTAATATAATCCCCGGATTTTACAGTTATCTGGTTAAACACGCATTTTTTCCCGCGTTCATCGCAGATTAGATCGCCGCAGCCCACAACACATGTCTTCCCTAGCCGATGCGCAACAACCGCAGCATGCGACGTCAATCCGCCCCGAGCAGTCAGCAATCCGTCGGCGGCATGGATTTCGCGTATATCATCCGGTACAGTATCCGCCCGGGCAAGAATCAGACTGACGCCGGGTTCCAGAATTCGCCACTCTTCTATTTCCTTAAGGTTAAATACCAGCCGGCCACTCATCGCACCGCCGCTCACACCAATCCCATGACCTAAATAGGCGGATTCATTGGTTTCTTCAAAGTTAAAAGCGATTACCTTCTTACTCTCTCGAATCGTCATATCCCGGGTTTGCAGCAGGTATAAATCTTGAATATCAGGGCCTTCAAACGTAAACTCGATCTCCTGTGGGCTCCAGCCTTTGTTATCGATCAATTCATGGGCCCAGACCTTCAACGCCTTATAAATCTCCGGGAAATGGGTTTCAAGCGTGACGTCTGTATCCCGCATTTCGATTTCTTGCTGAAATATGGAAATCGGATTTGTCTTAACCAACCCCGCAACAACATCTTCGCCCTGATTTCCGATGGTAAAGTCACCCCAAAGTTTCAAGGTATCCCCCGACCATCGGGGGTTATGCGTAAAAACAACTCCGGATCCGGAGGTTTCGGCGAGGTTACCGTATACCATCGCCTGGACCGTAACAGCAGTTCCCCAATCGTCTGAAATTCCCATGATTTTTCGATATGTTTTGGCTTTGGATGATTCCCAGGAATTAAGAACAGTTTTGATGGTCATATAGAGTTGTTCATAGGGGGCTTCTGGGATGTCGATACCGGATTCTCTGATCATCTCCTTGTAAGTTAAAGCGACTCGTTTCATTTGTTGACCGCTAAATCTTCTTTTATAGGGAATTCCAAGGCGATTTTTCCAGTCGCTGATGATGGCATCAAAATCGTCTCGTTGAAGTCCGAACGCCATTCCGTAACATTGTAAAAATCGACGGTAATTGTCCCAAGCAAACCAGGCATTGTCGGTTTGGACGGCAATCCCCGCAGTGATCTCCTCGTTGATGCCCACATTTAATAGGGTATCCATCATACCGGGTTGGGAAATTGATGATCCGCTGCGCACGGATAAAAGCAGAGGATTTCCAGGATCCCCGAAGGTTTTGCCGGTGATGTTTTCTACCACTTTGATATTCTCGGCAATCTGCTCTCTGAAATTATCAGTCGCCGGCGGATAGCTGTCGATGATGTCGCGGCAGCGAAACACTTCGGTGGTGATGATAAATCCGGGAGGAATCGGAAAACCGGCATTATTCAACTTGACCATGTTGAGCCCCTTGTTTCCCAGATGAATGATGCCGGTTACACGGCTGCGAGAGGAATCAATCAGGGTCATGGCATTTTGAGGATCATAAAGTAGCAACTGGTGGAGCTTATCCTTCGGGAGCTTATAGGATTGCTGAAACAACGTACTGAGAATGCGGCTTAAAAAAAGATCCAACTGCTGCAGCCCGAAAGACATTGCAATCTGATCACGAAAAAATATTTCCGATACGCGATGCTGCAATTTTTCATGATCTTCCAAACGGTTATCCGGCAAAAATTTCGGCAAAATTTGATCGAGGGAAATCTGAGATAAAATTCGATTCAGATTTGAACCGTGAATATTGTGAAAGTGGTCGTGGATAATATTTTTCACTGCTTGAGCGAATCCCTTGAAAATATCCAAATACTGAGTTTGGGTAAAGCCTTTCACCTCGAGTGAATGTGCCAGAAACTCGAGTTGGCGTTCAAATTCAACCGATGAGATACCGTCCAACTTTAAGGCTTTGTCAAAAAGTCTTAACAGGCTGTAAATTTGATAAAATGTGGCTTTAGTAATAAGATTGAGGTTAATGTCGCGAATCAATTCTTCAAAGAGCATGTTCACCACGCTCTCGAGCCTAAAAGTAAGGCCCAGACAATCGAATTTCATCTCATGATAGCTTCCATACATGGAAGGAATATCAATGGTGATATGCCTCTTTTTATAGATATTTTCTCTGATTTCATATGACCGATCAGATAAGATAACATTCTTCAGTTTTTCAAGGTAGTCCGACAGCATGAACAGCTTTTTCTTCAGATCGGGCTCTGCAAGTGCTTGCTCTGCACGATTCAAATCCGGCAGGGCTTCTGTTTTAAGCTGGGTAAGGTAGTTCTCCAGTTCGATATAATCAAAATTGTATTTTTGATTCAGCAATTTATAAAATTCAATAGCAAGTTGAACTCGTTCCAGTTCGACATCAGAGACGTCTGAGATCTCTGCAAGAATGCGCTGTATCGTTTCTTTAGAGATCGTCAGAAAATCATCCGGAACACGGATGCCGTTTTCCGTAAAATAACGGATGATACGGTGAACACCGTCTATATATGGTCCATGGGTCTCAATTTCTTCATAAATTGAAGGGGGAACAAACGATTTCAACCCGTTTTTATTACGGGTCTTCCAGAAATTCAGCGTCGCTTCCATAAACGGTACGATGCGGTTGCTGCTCTCCACGTGGCTTTGCTTGCGTAAAAAATGGATGAGCCTGTCCCGCCGATGAGTTATCTCATCAATCTGGGTGGAAATATCTCTTAATCTTCCTTCGGCGCCGATATCATTAAAAAAGGCTGGGAAAAGTCGCGTAAGCTGTTTGGCGAGGTTGAACACAGGGCCTATACCACTGTTTAGAAATCGGGTGATATCCCTGGGGAAAAGGTCAATATCTTTTATAAATACACCACACAGAGACAGGTGGATAATCAGGCCCGAAAGAAGACGCGTTGACCATTTCGGATTGACCTCGATCAACTCAAGCCATGTTCTGATGTTCAAGATATGGGCACTGTTAACTTTTATCCGCCAATCATTGTCCACACCCTGCAACATGGGAGTATGAAAACCAAGGTCTATCACTGAATCGATAAAATAATTGACCAAATCAATATCATCCGTATTAAAAACGCCCCTACCCATATTCAATACGCAGTTCAAGGTCGTTGCCTGAAACATACGCGTGCGCTCCTTCAAAATGGCGAAGGTTTTGCGAATCAGATTCTGGATGTTTCGATAATTTTCATTCTCAATTATCCACGAAAGTGTCTGGTTAATATCCCGTAACGCCTCCTCGTGGATAAGAGATAGACCGGTAAGGTTCATAATATGGAAAAGAAATAGAAGCTTCAGATGGTGTCCTTTGCCCTTTTCATCACCTTTTTCAAGCAATTGACGGGGTATTTGCCGGTATTCTTCTACAAATTGATTGAAACCTGGAAAGTTCAGCAAATTTGTCAAAACGTCTCGAGTAGTATAGGCCTTGCCCTGAACGACCTGATCCAGTGTGCCCTGCCATTCTTTCAGCTGGCGATGGGATATCGATCGGAATAATTCGCTGAATTTACTGGCCTGGTCGATCTCGGCCGCCTCGCGCTCAAACCAGGCCTGTGGATCTGTTTCCTTCAACCAATAGTTAAAAGTGCTATGGCAGTACCGAATCAGTAAAAGGTTTATGGCTGTATAATCGACATACGATTCTGGCACGTATTTAAGGTATGACCCAGCGAGTCGGTTTATTGCATAGTAACTTCGGATATAGAGGTCGAAGATGTCATCCGGAAATTCCCGCATTCGATCGAAAGTGTCGTTAATGACCGGTATAAATTTTTCAATACTTGGCCCTGAATCCTTTATTATTTTTTGGAGAAAAAGAAGGGAATTATCGATGGCATCCGATTGATCAGCTTTATCGGGAGCGGCTACAATGGCTTCAGTGAAAATTTCCATTAACAGCCCGACTGCTTGCGCTCCATTGGGATGGTTTTTCATTAGATGAAAATATTCCAGGGCATATTTTCGGGCCTCAGTAACGATAAATCTCCAGTTTCTGTATGGATGTGACAGCTCTTTCAGAAAAGAATTCAACCCTTCCTTCAGACCGTAATATTTGGACATAACTTCCTGAAGGATTGCATATTTTGCATCGATGGTGACGTCAACATGGTAGTCGGCCAGGTTGACCTCAAGGGCTTTGGATTTTACCTTCATAGATCAAGAGTACCAGAGTGTATCCGTAATTTCAAGGAGTTAAGGTGTGGAAGGAATTTTGCAGACCAAAACTTATACCGGTTGTCATAAATATGTTGCGTTTGGTCCAGATCGACAACAGGTGAAGTTATTTTTGTATCATCATCCAAGGTTGTCATAATTTATGACAACCGCTATGTTTTTTTGTTCATGCTAAAGAATATATGCTTTTTGCAAACAATAGTGAATCAAACATTTCAATCCGTGCAGGCTGGTGAGCCGATTATATACAAATGGCCAGCATAAAAAAATATTAGAGCGTTTGAATCATAACACAGACGTTATGGATAACCCGAAGAAAGCTTGCAAAACCGCCGATATCGGAACGTTATTCTGACAAACGCTCCAGCCCCAAAATAAGCGAGGTTGATTCGCACAGGCCTCGTAGCCGGTGTTGGAATTTCTACCTAGAAAATACCACTTAGTGGTATACAATGCTGCTCACCTTGGACGCAGATTTCCGTAAGCTCCGTTGTCGTTTGCCAGGATTTTATTGATTTTCCGTGCATCTCCTTTCGTGGCTTTGGTGGGCTCGCCGACCGCCCCATGCGGTGGCTGCCCGGCACTACTCAACCTACGCGGAGCCGAACAATTTTATGGCCTCCGAAAATCGAATCACATGTTGCATTTTATCGTTGAAGCCTAACAGTCGATAGTGGATGCGGCGTCCGGCTTTTATGATCAAACACGGTATCTGGATAAACGTGTTGAAAAACCGCTTGAACTCCATGCGCACGATGGAAAGACCCAGTGGGCGATAGGGCAACAGTAGACCAAACCAGGCCTTCAGATCCCAGGCCATGGAAGCGATGGCCATCAGCGCCCAGTTGGACACCAGAGAGTCCGAAGCCGGCTGCCACCCGTGAGATAGTTGTAGGCGATGTTCAGGACATGGTCGGACTCGTGATACGGCAGGTGGAGCTTGAGCAGATGCAACCGGTTGTCGATTTCCTTGACCAGTCCGGTGCGCATGGCCAGCTGATGGATGTTGCCAATGCCGCCATAAGAGATGGCTTGGTGGCGTCCTTCCACATCGTAGCGGATATTGCCGCCGGCCATCATCGGCCGAGGTTGGTCTTGCCAGTCTCTTTTTTGAAGCTATTTACTGATTTTTCTCTTGCGCTTTGCCGGTTTTTTCGCGATATTTCTCTTCACTCGAAATGCTCCTTTCTCAGTGGATTGTTTTGTTTCGCTAAACTTATAATACACTGA
>JASFJP010000314.1:0-5944 GCA_050121225.1 Desulfobacterales bacterium | reverse complement strand
AATCGAATCATAGATGGCAGTCTATAGGAATATAACTTGCGGATTATTGGCGGAGTGTTCAGAGGCAGAAAACTCCGGTCGTCAGCAGGCTCAAATATCAGACCTACTGCTGATCGAACCCGAGAGGCAATTTTCAACATCCTTGCCCCCCGGGTGCGCGGTTCCAATGTGTTGGATCTATTTGCCGGAACCGGTGCGTTTGGCATCGAAGCACTGAGCCGCGGAGCCGATTCAGCCTTTTTTATTGATCGTTATCGAGAATCAATTTCTGTTTTACGCAGAAATTTAAAAGCCATCTCCCTTGAATCACGGTCAAACGTTCTCCATTGGAACATTGCCAATAACTTAGACTGTCTGCGTACCCATCAAACTCCCTTCAATTTAGTTTTTTTAGATCCACCCTATAATAAAAATCTGATTATCTCCACGTTATCCAATCTTCACAACAGCCGCAGTGTAGAGCGGGGTGCTTGTGTCGTTATCGAGCATTCTCAGCAGGAGTCAGTTGCATTTGACGAAAGAATATTTAAACAATTTGATCAGAGAAAATACGGAAAAACCCTTGTTTCATTTTTCAATTATATGCTATGAGTGCCGTCGTGCCTTTTACGCGCAAGCGTTGACCTTTTAATCGATTGCCGGTAGCCTGTAACATGCTATTCAAGCAAACGTTGATATTTCTACTAGTTCAATGCAACAATCAACCCTATTCTTGGCTACATGGAATTTAGCTTTTTGATAAAGGAATAAAAATATGGAAAGAATCGCCATTTATCCCGGTTCGTTTGATCCTGTTACCAACGGCCATTTGGATCTACTCAAAAGAGGGTTGAAAATTTTTGATAAGATCATAGTCGCCATAATGAAGAATCCGAAGAAGCAAAATTTGTTCTCCCTTGAAGAGCGAATTGAAATGTTAGGGGACAGCTTGAAAGATTTTCCGAATGCAGAAATTGATACTTTTGATGGACTTACGGTCGAGTACGCTACCCAAAAAAAAGCCCAAGGCATTCTTCGCGGGCTGCGCGCTCTTTCGGATTTTGAATATGAGTTTCAAATGGCACTGATGAATCGGCGACTGAATCGGCAAGTTCAAACCGTGTTTTTGATGACCGGTTTGCGGTGGATATATACCAGTTCTTCCATCATCAAAGAAGCGGCTCAGTTTGGCGGTTGCATTGAGGGTATGGTACCAACCTTGGTGGAAAAGAAACTCAAAGAAAAGTATGCCGATAGCTTCTGATGAAAGGCTGCAACCTATCAATTCAGCGCCAAATGGTTCTCCGGCAATTAAACTTAACGTTTATCTCACTCAATATAAACACAGCAGTCTCTCACCCTTGAACGCAGCATTTTATAAATTTTTTTATTCAGCCATGAACACCTTATGCTCTATCCCTTGAAAGCCACTCGAGCACCAATACGGCTATAAAGCCAACTAGGGCCAGGCAAACGGAAATGAAAAATTCCTGACCGAACGTCTCCGGCGGGATTGGATGTCCCCAAATGATATGCTCTTTGCCCCGTATCACTTGCGTATCTATAATCTCTTTCCACGGCCAAATTTTCTGCATCGACCCGGTAATCAAACCCGCAAGAAACGCCAGAGTCAGGTTATGAAACTTTTGAAGCAAATAGTTGAGAACTCTGGAAAACCCAACCAAACCGATCGCGCAGCCCGTGCAGAACACAAGGAGCACCGCCATATTCTGTGACACAAACGGGTTTTTTAGCGTGGCAGTGATAAACTCATACTTTCCCAAAATCAGTAAAATAAATGCGCCACTGATACCCGGTAGGATCATGGCACATATGGCCACCATGCCGCAGAGAAAAATAAACCATAGCTTCTCGGGGGTTTCGATGGGAATAAGATTGACAATAATTGTAGCCGCAATAATGCCGGCCACGAAACTTATACCCGCCTTGCCTAACCAGTTGTCTACGAGTTTGCCGACCACAAGAATTGAGGCTGCAATGAGACCGAAAAAGAGACTCCAGGTCGGTATCGGATGGTGATGCAGCAGGAAATTCATTAGCCTTGCTAAGCTCAAAATCGCCACAAGAATTCCGGATAACAAGACCAGCAAAAAACGCACATGCACTTTTGCCAGAGCCCCTTTAAGATCAAAGACCAGAATTCTTCGAACCACATCTAAATCAATCGATCGCAGGGCCTGGATGAGATTCTCATAGATGCCCGTGATCAAGGCAATGGTTCCCCCGGAAACTCCTGGAATCACATCCGCCGACCCCATGCAAATTCCTTTAAGAAAAAGACTTACTGCCTTCCGGAAAGTATCTGGTCCCGGACTTGCAAGAATCGCATTTTTCCATGTATCGCTAAATTTTTCGTTCATTGATCTCTTATTTGGGTTTGATTGAATCCGGATCAGCGTAGATAGCAAAATTTGGCAATGAAGGTAAATCAAGAAATGAGAGAATTTAGGGATTGGAGAATTATTCAAACAATTTAACTCCTAAATTCTCTAACACGTCAATTTAAGCTTCCTTCCAACCATGCTCTCCGACAAGTTTGACGAATCTGCATCCCCCAAGATTTGTTTGTCGGATACCTTTATCATCCCGATAGATCTTGGTTAGTTCTTGGGTGTGTTGATTGCCAACGGGAACTACCATCCGTCCCCCTTCATGCAATTGGTTGGTCAGCGAATCGGGAATGACGGGTGCACCGGCAGTCACAATGATCGCGTCAAAAGGGCTTTCATCCGGCCATCCCTTGGTGCCGTCACCGTACTTTGTCACGATATTGTGATAGTGCAGTTTATCAAATAGACGCCGTACCTGTATATGCAAAGAGCGTATCCGCTCGATAGTATACACTCGATACACGATTTCTGCCAGTATGGCTGCCTGATATCCGGAGCCGGTGCCAATTTCAAGAACTCGATCATTTTCGCTGAGTTCCAGTGCCTGAGTCATTTCGGCCACAATATAGGGTTGGGAGATAGTTTGCTGTTCACCAATCGGCAGAGGATAGTCACCATATGCTTGGTCCCTTAATGCCTCGCTGACAAAAAGGTGTCGCGGAACTCTACGAAATGCCGCCAGAACCTTAGAATCCTTGATCCCGCGTGCTTCAATCTGATTCCGCACCATCTCTTCTCTTTGGCGTTCATATTTGATGGGTTCTTTTTTCATCACTTTATTAGGTCGCATCTCCTTTACGCCTAAGACCCATCTTCCTACCAAACCAAAGAGGTCAGGTCAAGCCGATAGCTTTCCGATTGTTTTCATTTTCTTAAGTTACGACCCGTCAGAAATAGGATTTATTAGCCATGATATCGACAAAGCTGATAACAGTATGAAAATAATTCGCCAGAGGAAAGGTCCACTTAAAAAGCCCTTGATTTTTTTAATAAAATATTAACATAATTCTTATAATTAACTTCTTGAATGAGACTAGATTAGGAAGATTTATGGGCAGTACAAGGCATCTTGCGATATCAGTTGCACTATCGGTACTTATTGTAGTGGTCGGATCGGTTGGATATATGATTATCGAAGACTGGAATTTTCTAGATGCCTTGTATATGACCGTGATAACCATATCCACAGTCGGCTACCGCGAAGTGAATCAAGTCGGAGACGTTGGACGGATATTTACGATACTATTGGTTTTCATCGGTGTCGGGTTCACCATGTACGTCGCAGCCGCGGTGGTGCAGTTCATGGTTGAAGGGCGTATTCGAATAATTTTAGGGAGGCGCAGGTTGGACAAAAAACTTGACCGGTTAAAAAATCACAATATTGTATGTGGGTACGGGCGCATAGGGCGGGTTCTGAGCAAAAATCTGCGTAGCAAGCCGCTCGATGTGGTGGTGGTAGAGAAGAATCCGGATCTGATCCGCGCAATGGATGAAGACGGCGTGTTGTATGTGTCCGGAGATGCGGCAGATGAAGCCTGCTTAATCAAGGCCGGCATCCAAAGGGCCAAGGGTCTCGTCGCTGTTTTGGCTACCGATACAGACAACGTCTTTCTGGTTTTAACAGCGAGACAACTGG
This sequence comes from Desulfobacterales bacterium, assembly GCA_050121225.1. Taxonomy (GTDB): domain Bacteria; phylum Desulfobacterota; class Desulfobacteria; order Desulfobacterales; family JAFDCJ01; genus JAFDCJ01. Next base: position 1,918 of record JASFJP010000314.1, on the reverse strand, counting down.
CTCCGGATCTTAAAATTATCGCCCGGGCGGGTCAGGAAGCAGCTAAAAGCAAATTAAAGGCTGCCGGCGCGGACTCGGTGGAATCGCCGTATGAAATGGGAGCTGCCAGCATGGCCCATCGGATAATCCGCCCGACGGTCACAAACTTTCTGGATCTCGCCTTTGCACACAAACGCAAGGATATCCAGATGGAAGAAATTCCCGTTGATTCATCCTCCGAGTTGACTAACCTTCCTCTGAAAGATTCCGGGATAAGACAAAATTATAACCTGATTATAATTGCTATTAAAAAACCGGACGGAAGCATGCTGTTTAATCCCTCCTTCGAAACAGCCATTATGCCCGAAGATACGGTGATTGCCGTGGGAGAAGCCGTAAACCTTCAGAAACTTGAAAAAGTATTGAACCCCTAATCGCCGCACACCCGGCAAACGCTCGCAGCCTTGGCGCTTTTACCTTAGAGGTTATATTTTGTAGATGATGCGTTTTTCGGTTATAATAATGTCGACATACTTATCGTGGGCCTCCATGGGCACTTGGGGAATGATTTGCTCCTCAAACGTTAGGGCGACCTTACGCGTTGTTATCGCCAGCTGGGGAATCAATCTATCGTAATATCCTTTTCCCGACCCAATTCTTCCGCCTTTTTCGTCAAAGGCCACCCCCGGCAGGATGGCGATGTCTATGCGTTCGATGGGCACAATTTTGCATTTGCTCGGATCAGGTTCTAAAACACCTCTGGGCCCGTGTTTCAATTCCTTCTCCGGTTTATCAACTTTCATGAGTGACATTTCAAACTGTTCGGGATCGAACGCCGGCAGAACAACGACTTTATTGTAGCTGTAAGAACGTTGGATTATGTTACTGGTTTTAACCTCGTAATCGCTATTGACATATAGCAACGTAATTTTGGATTCTAAAAAGTTGGCAAAATCAAAGAGTTTTTTTTCGATCGCTTTAGTTTTATCGGCGACTTCATTTTCAGAGAGCTCGGAAACTGTTTTAGCAATATCTTGGCGGATTTGAATTTTAGTGGTTCCAATTTCCTCCATGTACTATCTCCCTAACAAGCATTGATTGAATGTCCCAAGCCCGGAACCCAGGCGACGTGGAAATCCGCAATTACCATTGACTAAATAATTCGTCCATGTTAAGTGCGGCTTACTTTAAAAGTACACCAACATAATGAAATGCTTAAATTAATTAATATAAGGTAATTAATGATAGAAATCAAGTTCATAAGACAAAATTTATCTTTGGTTCAAAAAGCGTTGGAAGCTCGCGGTCATCAGATGGACCTGGGTACATTTAAAACCTGTGACGAAGATCGCCGCAATATTTTGCAGGAACTTGAAACTCTGCGTCATCAGCGCAATGTGGTTTCCGACCGGATTGCTGAAATGAAAAAAGGAGGCGTCACCACCGATGCGCTTGTGGCTGAGATGCGCGAAGTCTCATCCCATATCAAAGAACTGGATAAGAATTTAGCGGTTAACAAGGAACAGATGGATGCCATCCTCTTGGGATTGCCCAACATTCCGCATCCAACCGTCCCAACCGGAAAAGATGAAAGCGACAATCCGGTCATCAAAACCTTTGGCGTTTTACCTGAGTTCGATTTTGACCCCCAGCCCCACTGGGATGTCGGCACTCATCTTAAGATACTTGATTTCGATAGGGCTTCCCGGATAACCGGTGCCCGCTTTCCACTTTATTTTGGCGCGGGCGCCCGGTTGGAAAGAGCACTGATCAATTTTATGCTGGACGTCCATATCAATGAACATGGATATCAGGAAGTACTGCCGCCCTTTATGGTCAACCGACAATCCATGACGCACACCGGGCAGCTGCCGAAATTCGAAGAAGATTTATTTAAACTGTCGGGATGGGATTATTATTTGATTCCGACAGCTGAAGT
>JASFJP010000313.1:0-5968 GCA_050121225.1 Desulfobacterales bacterium | reverse complement strand
ATTTGTAATTGAGTCCTTCACTAAATAGCATATGAAAACGGATATGAATGTTCTCGAGATTCTGGGGCGGCACATGCTGGCCGATGGTATGGACTTGGTCATGGACGTTGATATCATTGTGCATTTCAAGGAAGCGTTTCACGGTCGCAGCGGATACACGCTTTCCCTGACCAACACCTACAACCCCGACAAAACCAAATTCTTTCCCAAATTTAACTGGCCGCGGATCGACAATCCCAAACTTCGCTTCCCGGTTGACTCGGCCGAGGCGCAACGAGTGTCCGAAACCGAAGCGCGGGCGCTGGACCAGGTCAAGCAGGCCATTCACCAATATAGGGACCGGTTTGCCGGTCTGATCATCGAGCCCATCCAAAGTGAAGGCGGCGACAATCATTTTCGACCCGAGTTCATGCAGACGCTCAGGGATCTCTGCAGTGAAAACCGCATCATTTTTATCCTCGACGAAGTGCAGACGGGGATTGGGCTCACCGGACGCTTTTGGGCCCACGAGCACCACGGTATTCAGCCGGACATTATCAGCTTCGGGAAAAAGACCCAGGTCTGCGGCATGCTGGCCGGGCCAATTATGGACGAGGTGCAAGACAATGTCTTTCAGCGATCAATGCGAATCGGTTCCACCTTCGGAGGCAACTTGGTGGATATGGTGCGTTGCAAACGCATCCTGGAGATTATCGAATCCGAGGAGCTTGTGGATGCGGCAGACCGGCAAGGATCCTACCTACTGGCCAAACTCCAGGATCTGCAATCCCAGTTTTCCGACAGAATATCCAACGGCAGGGGGCAGGGCCTGCTTTGCGCTTTTGACCTGACTGATCCTGAACACCGAAAACGGTTTGTGGAACAATGCACCCAGGCCAGGGCGCTGGTCGTGGGTTGCGGCCCCAAAAGTATTCGCTTTAGGCCCCACCTTAATATCAACACGACAGAGATTGACCACGGCATGAAGTTCATGGCCGATGTCCTTGCCGACATGGCCTAAGCATTTGGGAGAATCGAGATATGGCTATCATGGAAGATGGTTTTTTAAAGGTCTGCTACCGAAATTGATCGCTTTACGCCATACCATCCACAGCCGGCCAATAAGAGGACGCGTGGTTCTGCTTTTCAGGTCTCAGGAGGAGAACGGCCGTGGAGCGCCCGCGGTATTGTTATGTTTGTTAATCCAATATGCAATCCGACGCTTTTGAATCAGGATTATTTTGATATGAGCATATCACAGTTTTTGTGGTCCATTAATTGTCTAAATAAATGGGCAGCCACGACGGCCTGTGCTGCGATGGCTGAGCCTTTTTTATTCAGCAGCGGTTATGACTTCGTAAATCTGTTTGCCGATAATGGATGGAGAATAGACTTTTTCCACCACTTTTTTGTTGATGGCGACAATTTTTTTTTGTTTGCGGGGATCCAAGAGCCGGATGGTCGCATTTGTGGTGGTTTCATTCCTTGAGAAAACCTTGTCAACAAAACTCGGATCGACGAGTTTAAGGATTGTCTCGAGTTTCGTCTGCAGGACCTTTTCGGGCGATGTCTCTTCCTTTCCGATGTCTTTGAAATCCCTTCCAGCCACGAAAAGAACTGTATAGAGATGGCCCAGCTTGATGCCTTTTAGCTGAAAATCGGGGGTAATGAAAGGGATGCTTCTTCCAATAACGGGTCTGTCTAAAATCCAGGGCTCGAGGTAAGCAAAACCAAACCCCTCCAGTACACTGGTGGTAATGATCAGATCGGCCACCCGGACTATGTCACCCACCCCGTAGCGCTCAATTTTGGTCGGATCCTGGGGATCGCTCTCACGCTCTAGGGCCACCAGATCATTGAAACCGATGGATACCGGAAGCCGATGCTTGCTGGCAAATTCAATTAGCTGATCGGCATAGCGGGCATCGTCACCGCTTTCGGGTATGAGACTGACCAGCAGGTGAAATTTTCCTTTAATGTGGCCGTGGTTTCTCGTCGTGTTTCCTGCAGCCAGGCTGTTTAAATAACAGATAAAAAAAATGGCCTCTTCTACGTTTTTGCGCCGCACACAACGAACCGGATACAGGATAAAGCGAACAGATGAATCTAGCTGTTCTTGGTCAACTATTTTCGTCCTTAGCTCATTGGTTCTGTCATCCGGCGGAATCATGGCGCCGTCCACGGAATTTGGGATGTAAAAGACGTTATTTTCCTCGATGCCGTGCTCAATGAGCCGCGAACGATCATAGCGGTTAATGGCGATATATTTGATGTTTGGAGATGCGGGATACAGTACACTGTGCCAATTGGGGACCACGCCAAAGCGGTATTCATGAAACTTTTTCACATTACGGAAAAAATGAGGACGCTGCTGGACAAAGTCATGCACCCGGTAAATGAATTTTTTCTTAATTCCAGCTTCATAACAGTACTGAGTGTAGAGGAAAAAAGCGTAGGTGACGGTTGGATCGATCCCAATACCCAGGTTTTCGGTGAGTATGACATCCATGCCTGCCAGTTTCTGATCGAGGATTTCTGCAAGGTTGGTGCCCTGCCAAACGTAGTCATGCACCTGCTGATCGGCGATAGATTTTTCCACCCGTTTTCGCAACACTGCTTCGGGGCTGAACTCTTCGATATTGAGGTATTCAAGCGTGCCGGGAATTGGTTTGATGAAATCCTGGTAATCAGGCGAGAGTTTGCCAAAGAGGGTAATCTTCAGGGCAGGGTCGATTTCCCTCAACGCCCGAACGTTGCGAGAAATTACGGTATTGACCCCGTCTTGAAAACCGATGCCGTAGTGGCCGATGGCAAGATGTAATTTTTTATTCATACATTCCTCACACATATATATGAGATAGTGCTTATATTATGTTTTTATGTCATTCAAAATGCCCGATCGCATTTTATTCCCTCCCATGAGCTGTAAGCGCAATAAAGCCGATTTTATAAGAAAGCTTCTGAAATCAGATCACGTTTGCCTTGTTTCATGTGCATTTCAGCTTTTTTATATATCTGCATGTGCTTCTTTGCGGTAATCGACCAGCTGATCTTCTTTTTGACATATGTTCTTGCTCGCTGGGCGTACTTTTTACGCAGATCAGCATTACCCATGATCATTAAAATCGCTCGTTTGAGTTCTTCATGATCTCCTGGTGCAACAGGAACCGCGGCGCCGCTGGCCTCGGCCTCAGCCTTCAAACCTTCTAGTCCCGACACCACTGCCGGTACACCGAGAGCAAAACTGTGAGCGAGGTTCCCGCTTTGCGAAGCGAAGGTGTAGGGCATCACCATCAGATCGAAAGCAGCTATGATACTGTTATATTCTGCAGGAGTGAAGCTGCCCTGCACGACTTTGATCCGGTCGTTATGGATACACTTCCCGACAAGATCGACCAGTATTCTCTTGTATTCGATCTGGTTGGGATCTCCCAGCCGTGCATCTCCGGCGAGTACCAGCACGGTTTTGTTGTCCAGTTCTTCGGCCAGATCATCCCAAATTTTAAGCACCCGGTCAAAGCCCTTTGTCTGGGTGAACCAACCGATCATTCCCAACACGAGTTTACCCTCGAGTCCAAGCTTTTTTTTAGCTTGCTTCTTAGAGATCGATACCCCCGTTGCTGCGCCATGCGGGATGACATACACATTGTCAACCACGCGCCCCAGATTGGCATGCAGGTTCACCCATTGGTACTCGGCGTGAACAATACCGGCCTGAACCAGGCGCTGCATGACATCCATGTACAGACGGATCATGGGATTGAGCCGTGAGTAGACCGAATGGTAGGTGATCACGGCTGGATATTTTCCCTGTACCTGCAGTCTGAACAAAAACCGAAAAAGTCCCGATGCGTGATCCGCTGAAGCCTGGTAAAGTCCATACTCATGCTGTATATGAACGATGTCTGGATTGATTTTCTGAACTTCATCGTATACGGCTTCGTCCCATCCTGGCACCTCGGTGCTCATCACCGGGTAGACGTTTTTTTCCCCAGGTCTTCCGCCATCCGGATGGCAGATCACGTGAATATCATTTTGAGCTTTGCGCAGCGCTGTTATGAGTTCCTCCGAGTAGGTGGCGATTCCGCATGGCCGCGGAGGCCAGCTAGACAACCATGCAATTTTCATTTTATTACTCCTTTCCTGAATCAGGTATATCTCCTACGGAAGCCAGAATATAACGCGGATGATAGGCAAACTTTTTCAGGTTGTGAATGAGAATAATAATGGTCGGTGGATGTCGTTACATTGTCTTTTGTCTCTTTCTTCAAGCACGATTGGAACATAAATTAAAAATATCGTCAAGTTTTGCCTCCGCAACCGCGATACAGGTATCTGCGGCACCGTAGTACATTTTAAGAGTACCATCGGATTCCAAAATAATTCCGCAGGGAAACACCACATTGGGCACATCTCCGGTGCGCTCGTATAGTTCCTCGGGTCCGAATATAAAATGCGGGGTATAACCGATGACAATGGATGGATCGTTTTGGTCCAGCAACATGGCGCCGATGCGATAAAGCTGGCCGGCGGCCGTTTTGCGGACGCCGTGATAAAGGGCTAACCAGCCGTGATCGGTCTTCAGCGGTGGCGTGGAAACCCCCAGCTTGTAGGATCCCCAGCCGGGTTCGGGTCCCAGAATCACTCTGGCTCGGCCCCAGTGAATCAGGTCATTGGAATAGGTGATCCAGATGGCGCCCATTTGCCCTACCATCCCTCCCGGACGATCGATCATCACATAATTGCCTTCAATTTTTTCAGGCAAAAGAATGGCATCTTTGTTATCGACTTCAGTGGCCAGGCTGATACGTTCGAAGCTGACGAAATCTTTGGTACGGCCGATTCCGACACGCGGTCCAAACGGTCCGTATGCCGTATAGGTAATGTAATACGCATCTTCGATAAAAGTGATGCGCGGATCTTCAAGACCAAGGCGTTCATAAGGCTCATAATAGGAATCATCTGACGATGTGACCCATGGCTGAGAATCCACCTCAAATAGATAACCGTCATCAGAACGCGCCAGGGTCAAATGGCTATGGCCCTTGAGATCCTCAATCCGCAACAGCAGCAGATACTGATTTTGAAACTTGCAGGCTGCCGCATTAAATACAGTGTTGCAGGGATAGGGTATATCATCGCTACTTAAAATCGGATTTTTATCATAACGCTTGAATGGGTAAAGTTTATTCACTGATCGTCTTACTCTCACACAATTCGTTTATTTCTCTAAACCGAATTTGATATCGCGCAGTTAATTCTAAACTTATATAGCACTGTTTTAACAAAATTAAAAGCCGATGGGTCGGGGCTTCAAAGACGATGAACCTTCCAACAAACACAAAACTTGTCATTTAATAAATTTGCAGATACTAAAAAAGGATCGGTGAGCAGAAGGACAGAATTAAGTCCGCTTTTTCCGTCTAATCGTGGACAAATTGCAGCGGGGTGTGACCATCGTCTGATGGGAGAGGACGGATATTCCGGTAAGGACCTATTTCTCATTATCTTAAAGGAAGAGCTCGAGTGTAATGATATCATTTACCAGCTTTTTGATGCGCTGCCTGACATTTTCCAATTTTATGAACTAAAAAAAAGAATTGAGGAATTCATGATCGATCAGGTACCCATCAGTGAGCGCCGGGAGACAATCGAAATGATTTATTGGGTTGCCAGATCCAACTTTGTGCAGAGTTTTCGACCGCAAAGCCGTCTGTCGGAACGGGTGATTTTTCCCACCGGCCGAAACGAAAGCAACGGCATTGAGGATGCCCGTTTCGTGCATTTTTTTGATGACGATGGTGAAGAGCGTTATTTTGCGACTTATACAGCTTATAATGGCCGCAACACGTTGCCCATGTTGTTGGAGACAGGGGATTTTCTAAAATTCAAGGTGTTGACCCTCAACGGGAAAGCAGCAAGAGATAAAGGCATGGCGCTTTTCCCGCGAAAAATCAATGGTAAATATGCCATGATTTCCCGGCAGGAC
>JASFJP010000312.1:0-5974 GCA_050121225.1 Desulfobacterales bacterium | reverse complement strand
GTATTATTTAGAGTTGAATTGATAATTCTTTACTTTTTTGCAAAAATTCGATTTTGGAATTCCTTAGATCTTTCAGAATACATTTTCTCCTTTATAGACAGCTCCGCCTTTTCAGTTACAGGATGAAAATGAAGTAACCTTTTGATATTTAATTATTTTTTATATATCGATTAAGAAATTAGGTTATGTTAATCTAGACAAATCTTTAATTTAACTTTGTGGGTTTCGGCTAAATGGAATCAAAAAAAAAATTCCGTCGGAATTAACAAAGCAACATGTATGCCATCAGATAAAAATGATAAATATTTAATAATTTCAGATATATATTATTAAGGTTCTTATTTTTTAGGGCAAAGAAGTCAAAATCCTGACGGCTCGTATATTATATTTGCTCATTTGCACTCTGATTTCAGATATCAATGACGGCGTTTGCGCGTGAGCAATTCAAAAAGTTTTATAATGATGTTCACTGCTGCAAGCAGCAGGTGATCAATTCGGAACTATGTAAAAGCCAACTCGTCCTTTATCCGTGTGGGAAGGTGCAGGGTGCTCTTTGGCGAAAATGAAAAAAAGATCTAAAGGAATATGAACAAACTGCCGATAAAAACTACGGATAGAAGTTTATCCAGATAGGAATAACAATGGAATCCTTAGGCATCGGAAATACAGACATATTCTATGCTAACATCCAGCAAACAGGACAGTTGGAAGCGTTAGCCAATACCGCGCTTTCAAAGGGTATTGATCTGTATATGAAGCAAGATTATGAGGGGGCGATCAAAGAGTTCCGCCGATCGCTTGGTTTAGCGCCGAATTCATCCTATTCAGTTGATGCATCAAACTACATGGCAGATGCCTACCTGGCCTTGGAAGATACCGACGGTGCAATTGAGGCATATGAAAATGCGCTCCGACGCAATCCGTATCGCGACGACATCTATGTCAGTCTCGGCAATCTCTATTTTGCAGAAGAGCGCTATGACGAATCCGTGAAAGCCTATAAAAACGCCGTCAAGATTTGGCCCAGCGCTGACAACCGTTATGCGCTGGGACAGGCGTATATGAATGCCGGTAGGTATGCAGATGCGGATAGGGAATTTAATACGGTTCGACGCCTGGATCCTGATAAACCCAATGGAAGTTACGGGTTAGGCCTAAATTTTAGCAAACAGGGCCGCTATGAAGACGCTATTCTTCAGTTTAAGGAAGCGATTCGCATTGACGGCAAATTCTATGATGGCTATGCAGAGCTTGGCTACGCCTATGCAGATCTTGGCGAAATGGACGAAGCTCAGCGGCAAGTAGATTTTCTTAAACATGTGGCCCCCGAGTTGGCCGACACACTCAGCCGTTATATGTACAAGGTGGATTCCCCCAAAATTATGTTTGCTTACGCCACAAGCGACTTTAATTACCATCTTCCCTGGAAGACACCGCTTTCATCTCTGGATGCCTATTTAGAAACCCCAAACGCGGAAAAAACATTCAAAATGGTTTTCCAATTCGACAAAGAAATGGATCGTAAATCCGTCGAGAACGTGCTTAATTGGAACATTGGCCGATCGACCCAGAGCGGTCCTGGGCAGGCGTATAACTTCGGCCGCCCTATTGCGGATACCGAGGTCAGCTTGCCGCCATTTCCGAAACATGTGTATTACGACGCCGATAATTTGACAGCCACGGTCTACTTTACCATCCAGCAAAATGCAGCCGGAGATGGTACCATAGATCCATCTCATGTTGAATTCAAATTCAGTGGAAAAGACATATACGGCTTATCCATGAATTCCGAATTTGACCAGTTGACTGGTTTCTCCGGTATTGTTTAATCGTATGTCTCACCCACGGCGCAATTCAAAAAGAATCTTTACCTAAACAGGAATCGGTTACCCTGCCCTCTTGCTAATTTTCAAATAGTTTCCGATAATACACAATAAACCGCAGGTATTATATGTATAGCTGTTGCGGTTCATCAGTAAGATGTGTATGAATGGGCTTCGATTATGCCTTTTCGATTAAATAAAAAAGCAATCACGATACTATTAGTTCTTCTGGGCGGATCTATTGCCGGCGCTTTTGTTGGAGCGTATTTGGGATTAACCCATGACCTTCCTCAAATTCGATCACTGGAAGAATTCAGGCCGGATACCGTGACGCGTATTTTTTCAGCTGACAAGGTGCTGCTGGCTGAATTGTATTCGGAAAAAAGAGATCCGGTGCCGCTGGAGCGAATTCCCGCTTATCTAAAAGCGGCGCTGGTTGCTACAGAAGATCGTAAATTCTACAAACACAGCGGGGTTGATCTTAAGGGGATTGCCAGGGCAATCATCAAGGACCTACAGGCCGGTAAGTTCGTAGAAGGCGCCAGTACCATCACTCAACAACTTGCCAAAACGCTGTTTCTCACCCCACGCAAGTCTCTGGTTCGAAAAATCAAAGAAGCCATTTTAGCTTTTCAATTGGAGCGCCGTTATACAAAAGATGAAATCCTTGAAATGTATCTGAACCAGGTATATTTCGGAAGCGGTGCTTACGGCGTGGAGTCGGCTGCACAACTTTTCTTCGGTAAACCTGTCCAAGATCTAAATCTGACTGAGTGCGCTCTGATTGCCGGTATGCCAAAATCACCGTCACGCTACTCGCCATTCGTGAATAGAGATCTTGCTCTAAAACGCAAAAACATTGTGCTAAGACAAATGCTGGATACTGGGATCATAGCGGATTCCACCTATCATCAGGCAGTTGATTCAAAAATTCAAATTGAATCCAGAAAGAAGAAAACTAAAAACGCACCTTATTTTGTTGAGTATGTCAAAACGTTCCTGGAAGAAACATTAGGTGACTCCCGCCTCTATAAGGGCGGGTTGTCGGTCCACACGACGCTTGATTTCAAGCTTCAACAAACAGCCGAAAAAGCGGTCGCAGACGGCCTTTCAGCTCTCGAATCAAGAATGATACAAACAGGTATCGAAACGTCGGGACTTCAATCCGCGTTGATCTCCTTGGATGTCATATCCGGCGGTATTATAGCCATGGTAGGAGGTAAGAATTTTTATGAAAGCCCTTTTAACAGGGTCATCAAAGCCAAACGACAGCCAGGGTCCGCGTTTAAGCCGATAGTATATGCCTATGCAATTGAGCAGGGATTTTCTCAAAATCAGCTGATACTTGATGCCCCGGTCGTATTTAAGGGAACCGGCGGAGGGGATGATTGGCAACCGGAAAATTTTTCTAAACATTATCTTGGGGAAATAACGCTTAGAAAAGCGTTGGCTGTATCCCAGAACATCCCGGCGGTACGCTTGATAGAAATGCTTGGCGCGCAATCCACAATTCATTTTGCACACCGTCTCGGTATCGAATCAACGCTCAAACCCAACTTAGCATTAGCCCTCGGCACATCGGAGGTGACCTTAATGAATTTGGTTGCCGCCTATGGGGTGTTTCCACGAAAAGGGAAGTGGGTCGATCCTTTCGCTGTATCAGAGGTTACCGACCTTAAGGGCAGAGTTGTTTGGCGCTCAAAACCCTTGAAAAGGCTCGTGATGAGCCGGGAGGGAGCTGCGATAATGACCAATATGCTGGAGGGGGTTGTACGGGAAGGCACCGGTAGAAGCGCTCAGAACCTCCCTGAGCCGATTGCCGGGAAAACAGGTACAACCAACGATTATAGAGATGCACTCTTTGTTGGATTTTCACCGGCAGTTGTAACCGGCGTATGGGTCGGACGGGACTCGGGCGGCACATTAGGAGACAAGGAAACCGGTGCCAAAGCAGCGCTCCCCATATGGATGGAATTCATGCAAACAGCTTTATTGAGAAAAACGCACCAATATTTCGACTTTCCCGAGAATGTCATCCAAGTGTACATGGACCCTAAAACCGGTCAGCGCTCAAATGATGTTTCGGGAGACTCCGTTGTCGCTCTTTTCAAAAAAGGAAGCGAACCGCAAGAATAAAGGATAGACATTCTTATGTGTAGATGATGTTAATTGGTAGCGGCGCATATTTCCAAACCCCCGGTTTGGGGAGAATGTGCTGCTCGCCGACGGCTAGCCAATATAAGTCAGGTTTTATATCACGCAATTTACCGTCTTCCGGCGGCCGTGATTGATAGGTTCGAGCATACGTCGCCTGAAAAATGCAAACTGCATACTTTTTTTCACGCGCAACAACATAATTTTTCTTGAACGTATGGGGGGATAGGTTATTACTTTCAATTAGTTGTTCCACATCCTTTTGCGAGAATTTCATTAAAACCAATTTTGATACGCCTCGCTCGGAGATACGCAGCAAGGCTCTCGATTCACTACTTCCTGCATATACCGTTGTAATGCCTGGAATTCGTTTCATGTATTGAGCTGCTACAATAGCAGCCGTCCGGCGTCCCCCCGCCATGACCGGTAGACCATAAAATTCAAAGAATTTTTTTTGGATATCTTCTGCATATTTATCTCCTTTTTCATAAATATCTTTGGATATATAGCGCAGACCGCGGGCCAGATCTTCGGCGGCATCCGCTATCGGCCAATCGATCCGTACATGAAAATGAGATAAACTGTAGCGATTTTTGGCAATCGTGGTGGGATCTCTTTGGATTAAGAGCGCATAGTCGACCGGAAGCAGTAATTCTAAAAAGTTACGAAATTGATTTGACTCAAAATATTTCCATTGGCGATCGAATTTCTGTGAAAGTGGAAGATTTTTAAACCGCAGAAGGTTTTTTTTGGTAGTTTTGTTCTCGCCGAAAAATCGTACATATTTTTTATGTTCGGCAGGCACAATATCTTCAACAAAGATGACTAGGAAAGCATTCTGGCTTTCATATTCCAAATCGGGTATTCGAGCTCGCGGCTTTAATTCCCGCTTTTCAACAAACGGAAAAGTCAAGTTTTGCTCTTGAAACTGATTATAAGAGTCGATAAGGCCGTATTGCAAAAGAACCTGATCAAGTTGATCCCTCAGCAGTTCATAATAGGACCGTCTTAACCGGTCGGACTGGCTCAGCTCCTCTCTATAATTCCAAAAGGCCAATTTTTTCTCCTTTGTCTAGACACTTAAACCAAAATATTTCTCAATCAAACATCCGATTCCGTAACTGTCTGTTATAGATAGGTGTATTATAGCATGAATTCCTGAAGATAGCGAGCAGGATTGTACATAAAAACGTTACCTTAGGATCATTTTAGAGAAATCGTTTGGCTTATGGCTAAACATTTGTAAACAAGTAAGCGCATGTTCTCCGAGTTGAAGTTAACGCTTTGTACGAGCTAAAAAACGGCGAAACCCGGATTGCTTTTTCACAATTTTTTGCTGTTGTATTCCTTTTTTTCGAGACCATCGTTCCAGAAATCCGATCATTCCTGAATTGTAGGCTCTCGTTATATGTTCTTCCCTGACCTTAATTCCTTCTCTCCCCTGCATTGCGGTTCTCAAGCATTCGGTTTTCTGAAGGCATTCAAGACAAGTCGTTGGCGTATGTCGCAGACCGTCTTTCCCCAATGGGAAAACAGTATTGAGATTGGCAAAACACTCAGGGTATCTATTCTTGTTACTACCCATTATGCACTATTCGTATGGATCTTAGTTAGTTTAATGAAATAACGGTTACTTGGAATGCGTATCAAATTCCTGGTTCATTTTAGTAATATAACCATGATCTGCAAAGCTGAAATAGCCTGTGTCACCAATGATAATATGTTCATGGACGGTAATCCCCATGACATTGCCTGCAAATACAAGCTGTCGGGTAATGGCAACATCTTCAGGTGACGGCTTCGGGTCACCCGACGGATGATTATGTGCAAAAATGAGTGCCGCCGCATTATGCTTGAGAGCGGAATGGATTACTTCTCTCGGATAGACACTGCTGGCGGTTACGCTTCCTCGAGAGTGCGTCTCACTCGAAATGACTCGGTTTTTAGAATCCAGAAAAATAATTTTGAAGTATTCACGAGCTTTATCTCTGATGCTA
>JASFJP010000311.1:0-5984 GCA_050121225.1 Desulfobacterales bacterium | reverse complement strand
GTCACTTGCGCCGCACAAAAGCAGGTATGTATTGAAAATCGAGGAACCAACGACCTTTTATTAATTCAAATTGAACTTGCCCAAAGGAGAGAACAGCGTTGATAAATGTTTCGTCACTAATATGTGAGGGGTCAAGTTAGGATACGAGGGCAATTTTAATTGAGGAGATCGATATGCGCATTGCAGTCTTTGGTGCGGGTGGTGTAGGAGGATATTTTGGTGGGCGGCTGGCTCAGGCCGGAGAGGACATCGTTTTTATCGCTCGTGGCGATCATCTTAAAGCAATTTCAACACATGGCCTAAGAGTGGATAGCGTGAAGGGTGACTTTGTGGTAAAGCCAGTGCAGGCAACCAGTGATCCCGAGCAAGTGGGGGTGGTAGATCTAATAATATTAGGCGTAAAAACCTGGCAGGTTAACGGTGCTGCACAGGCCATGCGTCCAATGGTCGGACCAGAGACGGTTATCCTACCACTGCAAAACGGCGTGGAGACGCCGGCACATCTGGCGGCAGAATTGGGCTCCCGACATGTATTGGGCGGTTTATGTGCACTTGTGACTTGGATTATGGGTCCCGGACACATTCGTCACATTGGCGTAGAACCTTTTGTGCGGTTGGGGGAGTTGGACAACCACCTGTCCGAACGCGTCCAGCGACTGCGGGAGATGTTCGTCAGCGCAGGAGTTTCAGTGGAAATTCCGTCAGACATACATGCCGCCATGTGGAAGAAGTTTTTAAACATCGTTCCTTTTGGCAGTCTTGGAGCGGTGAGCCGTGCGCCTATTGGCGTACTCCTGGAAGTGCCCGAAACCCGAAAATTAATGCAACAGGGTATGCGCGAAATCTACGAATTGGCACGCACCAAGAAAATTGTTTTGTCCGAGAAAATTGTTGATAAAGCAATGGCGGCTTTAGAAAAAATACCTGCCCGAGGGACTTCATCACTGCAGAGAGACATTATTGTCGGGAAGCGGTCGGAGCTGGATGCCTGGACTGGTGCGGTGGTGCGAATAGGTGAGGAAGAAGGTGTGCCTACTCCGCTGCATTCATTCCTTTATTATTGCTTGCTACCGCTGGAACTGCGTGCACGAGGCCAGGTGAAGTTTCAAGAATGAAAGGGCAACCATTTCAGAAGTTTTATTTCCAAATCTAAGATTCACATTTTTACTGCCGGTTTGATCCCATTTTTTCTTCATCATACCCTCCATAGATCTGAAACAGGTCTTACTCGAAAGAAGAGCAGATCTTCCCAAAGTGCAGACCCTTAGGAATAGATTTGATTGCCTCGCCCACGGCGTCAAAGGCAAAAAGGTTTTCATCGACCGGTGGTTGGATTCCATGAAACTCAATCGCCCTTACCATTTCTTCGAACAGGTCTCGAGCACCTACCGTTACACCCTGCAAACGAATATTTTGTGTCACCACCGGTCCAAGGTTGATCTCACCGGCAACACCGGAGAGCACACCGATTAAAGCCACCGTACCGCCAGGGCGCGCCGCTTGAATTGACTTCCCAAGTGTACCCGCACCGCCGACCTCAACGACTATGTCGACACCCATTCCGTTGGTGAACTTTCGTGCGGCTTTAGGCCAATCGGGGGTATCCTTGTAGTTTACAACATGATCAGCACCCAAAACCTTTAGCCGGTCTAACTTTTCGTCGCTCGAGGATGTCGCGATGACGCTTGCCCCTTGTATCTTTGCAAATAGCAGTGCAAACAGTGACACGCCGCCCGTTCCCTGCACAAGGACGACATCCCCAGCCTTAGCGTGCCCCTGGTCTATTACCGCATTCCAAGCAACCACCGCCGCGCATGGGAGAGTAGCGGCCTGGATCGGTGACCAGCCGCGCGGTGCCTTCACTAGCCCGTCTTCAGTCAAGACCATGAATTCTTGCATAACTCCATCCAAAGGACCACCCAGAATGCCATGCCAGTATTTTTCTCGAAACGGCCCGCTGATCCAAGTCTGCCCAAATGCGGGGCAGACAAGATCATCGACCGCGACTCGTGACACACCCTCTCCGACGGCGGTAACCTGACCGGCTCCATCGGATACAGGTACCAGTGGCAATGTGCCACCTCGACGGCCGTAGCCGCCCTGACACATCACAAAATCCCGGTAGTTTAGCGACGCAGCTTTCATCTTAATAAGAACTTCTCCAGGTCCCGGCTCGGGTTCTGGTCTTTCCCCCAGACAGATGTTATCTAATTTCCACTCGTTGCGAATTTCCATGACTTTCATGTTTAATTCTCCTTTCTTCTCTACGCTATCGGCTTCGAGGAGAGTTTGAGTTGAGATATCACATGGATTTGCGTGCTGTCAAATGCAGCCAAATTCTAAGAACATGCTATTCAGATGAAATCAGGCGGTTATATGCTTCTGCGGCTTCTTGGTACAAGAGATCTTGATGGCGCGTATATCTGGGTGAGAAGTGAAAGATAGTGAAGCGCTTAGCGCCGGCCCGCGCAGCTAGTTCGCCGGCTTGTCTGGCTGTAAGATGGTACCTTTTCTTTGCAATCTCGTGGTCTCTCTCCAAAAAAGCGGCTTCTATAAACAAATGGTCGGAATCTTTGGCGAATTCCACTATCTTGCTACTGTTGGCATCGCTGTAAACGACATCAGCAATATAGGTAATTTTTTGGCCCAAAGTGATGCGTGCGATTTGCTGGGTAAGTTCTCCGAGGCAAAAAGTTTTGGGTTTCTGCCGGTCTGCTGTCTGCACTTCAAAATTCGAATTCGGATCGGTTTGGGTGTAGAGTGCCTGTTTGAAACGTGACAGCCAGGGTCCGGTATCTAGTCCCAAAGCTACCAATCCCTCTTTAACTATATTGACATGAAATCGTTCATGTAAGGAATACGCCAGACAGGGAATGCTATGATCCAGGAGGACTCCGGAAACGCTGAACTCGGCTTCTTCATGCAGCATTCCATCAAATGGGAGTTCCAAGGCTTTTTTCGAGGACAAAAATTTTCTCCGACAATGATACTCTTTGGTAATTATATTTTCTGATCGGATTTCAGTAAGATGCAGGGTTAGCTGATAATTGTAATTTTCGACCAGGTTCCATGTATATCCGGCGAGTTTACCTTCGGCATTTTTTAGAAATCCCTTCGGACCATACACGTTTAACTGCATATCCCGACCCAAAAAAAGGCGCAGCAGGCGATCAAAGCCAATAAAATGATCCATATGAGTGTGCGTCACAAAGGCATGGTTAATTTTGAGAATGTCTTTGGCAGGGAGAGAACCAATGTCACCAAGATCAAATATGACGGCGCGTTTCTGGAAAAGAAAGGGAACGAACAGCCCAGGATCATCACAAGGGCTATTGATTAGCCTGGGATGGAAGCAGGGGCGCATTAGATTTTAAGATATTTTTTAACCTGCTGGTTGATGTTTAAATATATCTCTTCATCTGAGCCGAAAATGTCGACCACATCTTTATGATTGATAAGCTGCTCTATAACAAATGCGGTCACATACAAACTTACGACATGTGGCTGGGGCACCACATTCCGCAACGGCGCAACTTGATAATCGATTTCAAAATCATCCGCCCGGGTTAATTTTTCAAGACATTTAATGAGTTGTTCCTCGAGGGCGTTCTTATTTGTGGTCTCCACCAGATTATTCTCAACCAGCTTCATTGCTATCCCATTGGCAAGGGGTTCGAGGCGATCTTTGATCCCACTGATTGCCATTCGACGCTGATGTTCTTTAGACGATTCAATTTTAGATAGAATGCTGGATTCGCGGGTACTTGGTCGGAATACCTTAGCCATGACACGTCACCTTGTTTACGGGTCTTGTGAATGATGTTGCGTTAAACTGATGTGCGCATTTTAGTAATTAGAGATCAGGATTGCAAGCAAAATGTGGGTTATCAAGCCACTTCTCTCCATCTGGACGTGAACTGCCCGAGATCGACAATTTCGACTAGCGCTGGTCTTCAATGACAATTTGAGCCGTTTTTCTTTCATTCCACCGATTCCACTGCAATTTAAAAACGATTTGATCAAAACGGTCTTTTTGAAATGTCCGCTCGTCGACATTAAAATGAATCGCGGTAAATGTTTGTCGTGGATTGCCGGTCGATTGCCTCAGGACCATCCGTCGGTGGTATTTACCCACCTTTTTTGAGGTTACAACTTCAATGTCCCTTGCCATAAAAAGCGGTTCCGGGTTTCCGGCGCCAAACGGCATTAAGGACTCCAGTTCATCTATGAGTGCCCCAGATATCTGAGCAAAGTCCAGTTCGGCGTCAATCCAAATTTTGGGGACTAAATCTTTCCCCTGAGACTTGCGCTGGATCATCTTTTCGAAGGTATTTTGAAATTCAGGTATGCGTTCTTCTCTGATGGTCAGCCCTGCGGCCATGGCATGGCCGCCAAAAGATTCAAGGTACTCACTGCATCGCGCGAGAGATTCGTATAGATTAAGTCCTGGAATGCTTCTGGCGGAACCTTTGCCGAGACCTTCCTCAATAGTAATCACGACCGACGGGCGATTATACATTTCTGTAATTCGCGATGCGACAATCCCCAGAACTCCGGCATGCCAGTTCGGTCGAGCAAGAACCAACGACGTCTGGTCAAGTATCTTAGGAGACTGCTTCAAAAGGTCCTGTATGTGTTCTATAATTTGTTTCTCCTGCTGTTGTCGCTTCTGATTCAACGCATTCAGATCTGCCGCTAAATTTGCCGCACGTGTGGCATCGGTTGCCGTTAAAAGTTCGAACGCCTTGGAAGCATGATCGATGCGTCCCGCGGCGTTTATCCGGGGTGCCAATCTGAAGGCAATGTCTTCGGCATCTACATAGTCTATGTCGATCGCACTGACCTCCATCAGCGCCGAAAGGCCGGGACGCTGACCGGATACAATAACTTCGAGTCCGGTTTTACAGAAAATGCGGTTGTCGGCTACCAGCGGCACCATGTCGGCCACAGTCCCCAGTGTCACCAGGTCGCAAAAATTTTTTAAATTTGGTTCCTTACGATTTTGCCAAAATCCTTTGTCTCGCAAATATTTTCTCAGACTAATTATAAGACAGAATGCCACCCCGACGCCCGCCAGGTGTTCCAGTCCTGTTGTGCAGTCTTTGCGCTTTGGATTGATGACCGCCAACGCAGGCGGAATATTTTCCGCAATGTTGTGATGATCCGTTATGATGATGTCAATGCCGAAATCACGCGCTGATTCCACTGCTTGATGGCTGCTTGACCCACAGTCAGCCGTAATGATCAGACTAATATGGTTTGGTGCGGCATGCTCTACAATGTGCCGGGGCTGGATGCTATAGCCTTCGGTTACACGGTGAGGAATATAATAGGTTACATCGGCTCCGATCTGCTGGAAAAAGTCCGATAGTAGGACGGTCGACGTAATACCGTCGACATCGTAATCACCGAAAATCAGGATTTTTTCATTGGCCATGATGGCTTCATAAATTCGATGAACGGCTGCATGGGTTTCTTTCAGAGCAAAAGGGGGATGCAAATTTTTTAGCGAGACGTTTATAAAATCATAAGCCGCTTTTTGCGTCAATATATCACGATTGACCAGAACCGAAGCAGTGACCGGATAACAATTTAGAGCTTTACTCAATCTGGTCACTTTTTTCGGATCCGGTTGACGTATATGCCAATGTTTTTTCATGCACGCGCCATATATCTTATATTGCCGTGGCGGACAACTAAAAAATAGGAGATACCTGACTAGAGCGTTTGTCAGAATAACTTTCCGATAGCGGTGGTTTTGTCAGCCTGTTTAGGATTTTCGATAAGGTATAGGCTTTGATCCCAACGCTCTAATATTTTTTTTATGCTGAACATTATAGCTGCGCGCTTATATATAATCGGCCCACCAGAACCGCACGGATGCAAATCTTTGATCCACCTTCTTGATAAATAACATAGCGGTTGTCATAAATGGCTATAACCATGGGTGATCATACAAAAGTATCTGCGCCTGTTATTGATCT
>JASFJP010000310.1:0-6009 GCA_050121225.1 Desulfobacterales bacterium | reverse complement strand
ATTTTGGAATTAATGATTTCAGGCGAATTGCAGTTCATGAGTTGGGACATTGTTTGGGTTTGGACCACGAGGATTCTGTGACGGCTATCATGCAGAGTTTGGCCGGTGATTTAGAATACCCCACGGCTGACGATATCGCAGGCGTAAATTTCCTCTATCCCGTTCCCGCCGCAAACCCTCCCGATTCTTCATCGGATAGCCCACAAGAGATTCCCAGGGAGGGCGTATCATCCGATACTGGAAATCTAGACAACGCTGGTGCTAACGATGCCGGCGGCGATAATAGTGGCGATGATAGTGGTGGCGGCGGAGGAGGCGGCGGCGGTGGCGGCTGCTTCATTACGGTCATTAACGGAGACTAGATCAAAACGGTCTTGATACCCTGAATATTTCATAGGCGACGGGTCGTGGCAATTGTGAGAAAATAAGAGGATTATAATGCTGAAAAGATTTGTGCTCCGGTTGTTTGTTTGCTTTTTTTTGATCGCGATGGCGCTCTCCCAGAGTATGGTCCACGCTCAGCTGGAGTTCGGTGACGAGCGTGTCATGCTGCAAGGTTTCTATTGGGAGTCCTATCGACATGGACATCTGGAGAAATTTTCGAATTTTGGCCCCAGCAAATGGTACGTTATCGTCCAAGGGAAAGCTCCTACCATTCGTGAAGGGCGCTTCGATCTCATTTGGCTTCCCCCTCCGTCATATGCAGGAGAAATCAGCGCAGGATATAACCCGAAAGAGTATTTCAACCTGAGCAACAGTTACGGCGACTTCCAGCAACACCGATCGATGCTGGTAGCCCTATTGCAGAACGGCATCGAGCCCCTGGCCGATATCGTCATCAACCACCGTGATGGATGGCGGGGATGGGCTGACTTCAAAAATCCTGATTGGGGCACGTGGGCAATAACCAGGAGTGACGAAGCGTTCACGAATCCAACTTCGGAAGTCTTCGAGACTCCAATAGACCAGCAAGGCGCGGAAGAAGAACGTCCTGATGAGTATACCCAAGGTGCAGCGACCACTTATCAGTATCCCTCCTTCAGGGATATCGACCATACGAATGCAGCGGTTCGCCGTGATATTGTCAAGTATCTCTTGCAACTCAAATCGCTGGGCTATCGTGGATGGCGTTATGACATGGTTCACGGGTATCACGCTAAATGGATCGCGGTGTACAACCGGGTGACGCGCCCTACCTTTTCCGTCGGGGAGTTTGATTGGGGTGATCATCCTGCGCAGCGAGGCTGGATTTGGTATACGGCGACCACGCCGGGCAATTTGAGGACGTCAAGTAGCGTGTTTGACTTCAGTTCGTTTTTTACGCTTAGGGACAATAAAGGTATTTATACCGCTTTGTATGGCTATGGCAATGGTATCGGAATGGTCGGTGATACCACCGATGGACATCAATGGAAAAACAACGCTGTCACGTTTCTGGAGAACCATGACACTGGGTATCGCACCAATGAGGATGGCTCGCCCCAGGAGCACCATAGATTCGACAGTTTTCTAAATGATTGGCAGGTGGAACACGGCTATGCGTATATCCTGACGCACCCGGGGGTTCCGTGTGTTTATTGGAAGCATTATTTTGATTGGGGTATTGATCTGCAGGGCAAAATAAAGGCCTTGATCAACTCTAGAAAGGTCGCCGGTGTGCACGCGGGGAGCATTGTGCATACGCAACACAACGCCCGTGAGAAGGGCGTTTATGCGGCGTTGATTGTGGGCAATGATGCGGAATTATATGTTCGTATCGGTGGGAATGACATGGATTGGCAACCATACTTTTCCAACTATCATAGCTACCGGGAATACGCGCACGGAACTGGCTGGAAAGTTTGGGTTAAACTCCCAGGGAACCCCGAAGTTCAGCAAGCTCCTCTCAAAGTTGCCCTGCCCATTCCCGACTATCAAGAACCACAAAGCATTGAGGTACCGGATGAGGTGTTAAACTGATGCCAGTGGCAGTTATTGGGTAACCTTGCTAAATTCATGTTATTCAGAATTTATTAACGATAACAGGCAAAAGAACTATATAATCACTTTTCACTTTGCTATATCGAATGCGCTCTAAATCATTTTTTATTGACATAAAAATAGATTGTAAACTATTAAAAATATGAGTCTTTGATTGTTCGATTTCACATCTGAATTTCTATCTCATTCTCAAATTATTTGTTTTATTCTATCCGACTGCGGAACCGACGCCAGACCTCTAACATCTTTCTCCTACAGAAACAGATAGTGGTTTTTCCTAAACTTTTACCTAATAGTCAGAAAAAGATATGATCCAAAAGAGGGGAGCAGATGATTCAATGGAAAATAAAGAAAAAAACTATTTTAGATTGTTTAGAGATACATGTAAGGCAATAAATTCTAACCAAAATATAGCAAAAGTTCTAGATCTAATCATCGAAAATTTGATAGCTGCCTTAAATGCTAAAGCATGCACCGTTTTTCTTTGGGATAGGGAGCGAAGTATATTGCAAATCATAGCTACCCAGGGACTAAGCGAGTCATATCTGAAAAAGGGTCCAGTAGATCCTGATAAAAGTATAACCGAGACTTTGAAGGGAACAGCAGCCGTTATCTATGATACACTCAATGACCCTAGACTGGAGTATCCAGATGAAGCAAAAAAAGAGGGTATTGCTTCAATCCTTTCGGTTCCAATATCGGTAAAAGACCAAATAATAGGTGTGATGAGAATATATACATCAGAACGGCGAAATTTTTCCAATGACGATTATGAATTTATCACTGGCTTGGCAAACAGGGCAGGTATTGCTATTAATAATTCACGCAAATATGGTGATCTAAAGGTTAATTGACAAGTTTGAATGATAAAGTACTTTGATGTTTTGATTACGGGAAAATGCCTTTATAAGAGTTACACATAAAGTAAATGTAACTGATGACATAATTGTAACGATAAAAAATTTAAACTTAGAGGTTCGGACATGATTCATCCGTTTCACATCGACGTCCCTGACAAGACCCTCGATCGCATCCGCGCCCGGGTCGCGGAATACCGCTGGCATGAGATGCCAGATGATGGTGGTTGGGCTTACGGCACTAATCTTGATTACATGAAGGAGTTTTGCGCGTACTGGCTGGATGAATTCGATTGGCGTACGCACGAAGCGGCAATCAACCGGTTCTCTCACTACATTGCCCCCGTCGACGGTATCGACCTGCACTTCATTCACGAGAAGGGCAGCGGGCCTGCGCCCCTGCCGTTGATCATTAGCCATGGCTGGCCCGGTACGATCGTCGAATTCCTCGACATCATCGAACCGCTGGCCCATCCGGAACGTTTTGGCGGCAGCACGGACGATGCTTTCGATGTGATCGCACCGTCATTGCCCGGGTTTGGTTTCTCGGGCCGCCCGCCGCGCCCAATCGGACCACGCAAGATGGCCAGTCTGTTCAACACCCTGATGACCGAGGTGCTGGGATACGACAGCTATCTGGCCCAGGGCGGCGACTGGGGCGGCGCCATTTCGAGCTGGCTCGGGTTCGACCACGCACCAGTCTGCCGGGCTATCCACATCAACATCATGACGATGCGCCATCCCGATGGCCCGCAGGGTCCCGAGGAAGAGGCCTGGGCAGCAGAATTCGAGCGCGAACAAATTATGGAGAACGGCTACCGGATCCAGCAGGCGACAAAGCCGCAGACCTTGAGCTATGCGATGATGGACAGCCCCGTTGGCGTTGCTGCCTGGATCATCGAGAAATTCAACTCGTGGTCGGACACCGATGGCGACAACATCGAGAGCGTGCACACCAAGGACCTGTTGTTGACAAATATCATGGTCTATCTGGTCACCAGGACTTTCAACACCGCGTCGTGGATCTATTATGGCCGGCGTGAGGAAGGCGGCCGCCTGCTGTCACCGGACGGCCACCGTGTCGAGGTCCCGACAGCCGCGGCCCTTTTTCCAGCCGAACTCCTCTCTTGGCCGCCCCGATCCTACGCAGAGCGCATTTACAACATCGTACGCTGGACCGAGATGCCACGCGGCGGCCACTTTGCAGCGTTGGAGCAGCCAACCCTGTTGATTGAGGACATCAGGGCGTTCGCCCGCACCTTGCGTCAGGCGGGCACTACTGCAGCGCCGAAAATAGCGCCCTAACAATTTTCTTCAAAATCACTGTTTTCTGCTATGTTTTTCAGCATTTGACAATCCTGAAAATACGAAATCCCCTGAAATCAGTATGTATGATCATGGCTCTATGCTAACTTTCCAAAGAATATCGTTCGAGGAGAAAACATATGGACGATTGACTTTTTAGGTGTTAAATATTTGAATCGTGTCGACCAATTCGGTGGTCATTCAAAAAGTCATAGAATGCAATCTGTGAAATTTTAATCTGTATAGCGAAAGGAGACAACCATGGCATCATTTACAGATCGGATGATACGGGCAGCAAAATTGGATGTTGATCTTTATGAAGAGGTCGAGGCGGACAGCGGAGCCATGGGGCAGGCTATGGGAGTGGTCATTCTTTCCAGCGTTGCTGCAGGGATAGGATCTATAGGAACGACAGGATGGAAGGGACTTGTTATTGGAACCATCGTCGCCCTGCTGGGATGGTTTATCTGGGCCTTTCTGACATATTTTATTGGAACCAGGCTGTTACCTGAGCCACAAACAAAAGCAGACTATGGAGAGTTGTTGCGTACAATCGGATTCTCCAGTTCTCCGGGAGTCCTGCGCGTTTTAGCAATCATTCCCATGCTGGGGGCTATCCTCAATTTCATAATTGGCATCTGGATGCTGGTGGCGATGGTCATTGCCGTCAGGCAGGCGCTTGATTATAAAAGTACTTGGCGCGCAGTCGGGGTCTGTCTTATCGGCTGGATTGTTCAGATGGTCATTTTTGCTTTGTTTTTTTGGTTGGTAGGGGGATTCGGAGGTTCACAGACATAATACAATACATATTCAACATATAATTATTTAATTTATCCGTCGACCTGGATTTGTCCCCCTTGGGTTCATTGTTACGAGACCCTGCAGCGTGTCCATCGATGATGAATATGAATGTTGAAATCTATTGCTTTGGCATTGTTGTTTCTAATAATTTGTAACCTGCCGGCACCTTAAATAAATCCTTGCTCAATGATTTTTTCTCTATTTTTTGTAAAGTGGTTGTCACAGTCATACCCATCATGTTGTTGACTGTTTTTACCGGAAACCCATGTTTGCCGCTGAAGCCGACAATGTTCATTTGGCCCCACTGCGGATTCTTCTGCAGCACCTTGTCACTAATTGCCTTATACTCTTTGTATCCCTCAACCTCCTTTGACAGCCAATGTTCGTTTTCAGCGTCCATTAGGGTGACAATGTATTTCCTGCAATTGTAGCCGGCGATCTTCTTTGTTTCATCTGTAGGCGTTATCCGGCTGTCTTCCGCCATCTCCTCGGCCATCTGCCCCATACTACCTTCCATTTCCGCCTCCATGTCAACCTTTGTATAGATTTTTTCGGAGGGATTAAGTTGATACATGGTCATGGTATCATACTCAATGATAACAATGTGATCTTTTGTTTCAGTTCGAAAACCATAAGACGTGAGAAAACATCTTTCGGTCTCGGTCGTGGGTTTTAATTCTTTCAGCATTTGTTCTCGTACCTGCTTTGGCAGATTCTTGGGCAGAAAATCGGAGGCGCCGCCGCTTACCACCAGATTTTCCCAGCATAGATCACCATAAGCCATCGGTGAAACAAAAATCAAAACCACGCATACTAAGGGTAAAATCCGCATCCATTTTCTATTTATCATTTTGCTTCTCCTTTCATTTATTTGATGTTTGTCTGCAGCATAGGTTTCAATTGTATTGAGATTAAGTCACAAGGAAAAGAGGCACAAAATTAACAGGGCAAGGGGGGCTGCCACAAAAGCAACGTCAAATTCCATGAGAATACAGTGGACATTATTCTTATGATTTGTATCATATCTCAAATAGAAGTCAATAAAATCTGAAGACACGTATTGCCA
>JASFJP010000309.1:0-6014 GCA_050121225.1 Desulfobacterales bacterium | reverse complement strand
GGTAAAATGATGGGGATTAATTTATAATCCCCTTTTTATTTTTTTAAGGCCTAAACATTTTTTTGCACGAAAGCTATTCGCTTATGGAATTAGAAAATTGGGGATGAAGGAGCCGTTTCCGAATGAGTTTAAAGTTACTTGACAAAAGCTATGAGCCGCATGAGGTCGAAAAACGCTGGTACGAATACTGGGAAAACAAAGGGCTGTTTGCAGCTGCAGAAGAAAGCTCGCAAAAAAGCTATTCCATCGTTATTCCCCCGCCGAATGTTACCGGCGTCCTTCATATGGGGCATGCGCTAAACAACACGTTGCAAGATATCCTATGCCGCTATCGACGACTGCGGGGGGATAATGTCCTGTGGATGCCGGGCACCGATCACGCCGGTATTGCAACCCAAAACGTTGTCGAAAAAAAACTCGCCGAAGAGGGCACCGATCGCCACCAGCTTGGCAGAGAACAATTTATAAAAGCCGTCTGGGAATGGCGAGAAAAATACGGCAGTGCCATCATCAATCAGCTCAAACGACTGGGGGCATCATGCGACTGGAAACGGGAAAGATTCACTATGGATCAAGGTCTGTCCCGCGCCGTGCGCAAAGTATTTGTGCAGCTCTACCATGAAGGCCTCATTTATCGTGGCAACTACATAATAAATTGGTGTCATCGGTGTCACACCGCCCTCGCGGATCTCGAAGTGGAGCACGAAGAACATGACGGACATCTGTATTACATCCATTATCCGTTCCCAGACGACTCCGACGGCATTGTGGTCGCAACCACTCGTCCCGAAACCATGTTAGGGGATACCGCAGTAGCCATTCACCCCGATGATGAGCGCTACCTTCAGATCGGCTCCGAATCCGTCATTCTACCACTAATGAACAGGGTAATTCCCATTATCAAAGACACCTATGTCGATACATCTTTCGGTACTGGAGGATTAAAAATAACCCCCGCTCATGATCCCAATGATTTTGAGATTGGGGCCCGACATAACTTACCCTCCGTAAAGGTCATCAACGACGACGGAATCATGAGCGCTGAAGCGGGTCGTTTTGCAGGTCTCAATCGATTTGAATGCAGAAGCGCCGTAGTTAAGGAGTTGAAAAAAAGTGGACTGCTCGTCAAAATTGAACCTTATAAACACAGTGTCGGCCATTGTTACCGCTGCAAAACAGTGGTTGAGCCGAATTTGTCCAAACAGTGGTTTGTCCGCGTCAAACCGCTTGCAGAAAAAGCTATCGCTGCCGTTGAAAACGGTAAGACGAAAATCATACCGGAAATGTGGAAAAATACCTATTACGATTGGATGAAAAACATTCGAGATTGGTGTATTTCACGCCAGATCTGGTGGGGGCACCAGATACCGGCATGGACCTGTGACACATGTGGCGACATCGTTGTCGCAATGGAGCCTCCCCAGTCTTGCCCTGCTTGCGGAAATCAAAAACTAATCCAGGAAACCGATGTGCTGGATACCTGGTTCAGCTCTGCCCTTTGGCCCTTCTCAACCATGGGATGGCCGGATGCTACCCCTCTTTTGAAAACATTTTATCCTACTTCCGTGCTTGTCACCGGATTCGATATTCTTTTTTTCTGGGTGGCCCGCATGATGATGATGGGTATCCACTTTATGGAGGATGTGCCATTCGAAGATGTCTACGTGCATGCTCTGGTGCGGGACGAAAAGGGCAAAAAAATGAGCAAGTCAAAGGGCAACGTCATCGACCCTCTGACAGTCATTGATACCTATGGTACGGATGCATTCCGCTTCACGCTGGCCGCTTTTGCGGCTCAAGGCCGCGACATTAAGATGTCTGAAAAGCGCGTCGATGGTTACCGGCATTTCATTAACAAACTCTGGAACGCCGCTCGTTTCGCATTAATGCACTTAAAGCGCGGATATTCGGAATCACTGAACGATAAGAACCTCTCATTGCCGGATCGTTGGATTTTATCCCGACTTGAGCGCGTATCCGAAGAGACGATGCAGGCCTTAGACAGTTATCGATTTAATGACGCAGCCGGAGCCCTGTATAATTTTGTATGGCACGAATTCTGTGATTGGTACCTTGAAGCCATTAAACCGGCACTGTACGATAAAGAAGGCGCAGAAAAAAAGGAGACAACCCTGAGGACACTTTGGCGTGTGTTGCATGACACACTCATATTGCTGCATCCATTTATCCCTTTCGTGACCGAAGAAATTTGGCATCATCTACCCGATACCAATGGGTCGATTATGAAAGTTGATTACCCTATGGATTCCTCTACGACAGCGGATATAAAAAAAAGTCTGGAGGCGGAATCTGAGATGGAGCTCCTGCGAGATGTGATTTCTGGAATTCGAAACGTTCGCGGCGAAATGAACATACCTCCGTCCCTGTCACTGGAGGTACGGGTCCAATCTGACGATAAAGCAATTCGAGAAACCCTGAATCGTCACCGCAACCTGATCGTCAATATGGCGCGGCTGAACTCACTGACCATCCAAAATACCGGAGAAAAGCCAAAATCATCCGCAACCGCTGTGATAAGCAATGCCATGGTTTTTGTTTCTTTGGAGGGCATCATCGATTTTACTAAAGAAACCAATCGGTTGGAAAAGGAAATCAATAAATTGGCAAACGAGCTGGCAAAAGTGGCCCAAAAACTTGAAAACAAGGGCTTTCTGAGTAATGCACCGGTAGATGTCATCGAAAAGGTCAAGGAAAAACATACGCTTTTGATAGAAAAACAGGATAAGCTTCAAGCTAATTTGGACCAAATAAAGCAGGCAAATGATACCCCTGCGTGACACTATCCCAGCGAAGAATTATCCGGTCGTCAATAGCATCATTATCGGCGTCAACGTTGCTATCTTTCTTTACCAATCGGCTCAGGGAGCCGCACTAGATCGCTTTATTTACATTTACGGGCTTGTCCCCGCTCGTTACTCTATTCCCCAAATCGCTTCTTATTTTTCTGCCGCCCAGCAAATTTTTGCGTTTTTCTCGTTCATGTTCCTTCATGGCGGATTCTGGCATCTGCTCGGCAACATGTGGTCGTTGTATATTTTCGGAGACAATGTCGAGGATCATTTGGGCCATTTCCGTTATCTTTTGTTTTACTTCCTGTGCGGGCTGGCCTCAGGAGCATCTCATCTGATATTAAACCTGCATTCAAACATCCCGACCATTGGTGCCAGTGGTGCGATAGCCGGTGTAATGGGCGCCTATTTTATTCTGCATCCGCGATCCAAAATCTTAACCCTTATACCTATTTTTTTTATTCCCTATTTTCTTGAAATTCCAGCATATTTCTTTCTCGGATTCTGGTTTGTTTTACAATTTATCAATGCCGCCGGCAGTCATGGGCAAGCGGGAGGCGTTGCATGGTGGGCACATATCGGGGGGTTCATTTTTGGAATAATTTTTTTGAAAATATTTGACGCCATACCGGGTGCCGCAGCGCCTGAAACCATTCGAGAGGCCACGAAGCGCAAAAGGAGCCCACATCTGCAAGTCATTCGCCCGGTTGGACCGGGTTCCGACCCGCATCTTTACGCTACGCTTAGCATTAGTCCGCATGAAGCCACAATGGGAACCCGCAAACTGGTTAACATTCCATGGGGATTTCAAAAACGCCTTTTCAGAGTAACGGTACCGCCTGAAATTCAGGAGGGACGTATACTCCGACTCAAAGGACTGGGCAAACTCGAGGGATCAAATCAGCGGGGGGATCTTTTTTTAAAAATTAGGATCAGGTAATTCATGCATATCGCAATTGTTATTTAGCATGCCGGCGATGTTAAGACTTAGCCTGAGCTTCATTGGGAGGCTCAGCGTACATGAGTGAGACCCGGTTACGCCCGTTTTTTTTGGAGTTATACATGGCCTTATCGGCTCTTTGAATAAAGGAGGACAACTCTTCTTTTGGGTAGTATTCTGTTACTCCGATACTGATGGTAATCGTCACATCTTTGCCCGATTCCGGTGTGAATTTTTCTCTCTCTAAAGCAGATCGAATCCGTTGTGCAACGGTCCTGGCCTCGTCACCTGCCGTCTCCGGAAGGATTACGGTAAATTCCTCCCCACCGTACCTGTAAGCGGAGTCGTTGGCCCTCAGGCAAGTTTTAATAATCTGACTGAATCGCACCAGAACCTTATCTCCTTCGAGATGGCCGAAGGAATCATTATACTCTTTGAAATTATCGATATCAAGCAGCAGCAATGCGAGCGGATGTTTGTACCGATTGAAGCGGTCCACTTCCAATTCCAGCTGGGAGTAAAAGGATCGCGAGTTATAAAGCTTCGTAAGTCCATCCGTAATTGCCAACCGTTGCAGCTTTTCCATCATTCGGATTCGTTCCTGTGTGAGCTGACGCTCGTTTAGGACTCGTTTGAGCCGCAGCAACAGCTCTTCTAACCGAACCGGTTTTATGATGAAATCACTCGCGCCTATGTTGATTGCCTCTTCATAAGAATAATCATCGCTGTAACCGGTCATCACGATGACATCCGAATCATTAATTTTTTTGACTAATTTAGTAAGTTCCAGCCCACCCATACCGGGCAAAATGATGTCGGTTATGACGACATGGAAATGATCCGTTTTCAGGCTATCGAGGGCTTCTTCCGCACAGGTGACAGCATGAGGCGAATATCCGGCGGTCTTAAGATACTCATTCATTGTAATCCGAACATCCTTTTCGTCATCAACGATTAATATGCGGATGTCTGCGTTTGATTTCACCATTGCAATAGGGGTAAGGAAATAAATGTTGGTTCAAGCCCACCAGGGTTGACAGCCATACAAAAAAATTGGTAAAAGTTTAAATTTATTAACTATTATGCCTTAGTATAGCCGGAAAGGGCAAGTGTGTCAACTTTCTTTTCCAGCTTTGGCAGCACGATTCCAACGGACCACTAAAACTCGGAAAGCAGCGTGTGCTGCAATTCAGAATCAATGCAGAATATAAGAAACTTCAGTATCATCGCTCATATTGACCACGGTAAATCGACGCTGTCCGATCGACTCATACAAACAGCCAATATCATATCCGATCGAGAATTTCAGGACCAGATTCTCGATACCATGGACATTGAACGGGAAAGAGGTATAACCATAAAAAGCCAAACAGTTTGTCTGCCGTATACTGCCAGAGATGGAGACGACTATTTATTAAATCTCATCGACACTCCTGGCCATGTAGATTTTACCTACGAAGTTTCCCGATCATTGGCGGCTTGTGAAGGCGCCCTGCTGTTGATTGATGCCAGTCAAGGAGTTGAAGCTCAAACATTGGCCAATTTGTACCTGGCGTTGGAACATGATCTTGAAATAATTCCGATCATCAATAAAATCGATTTGCCGTCCGCAGATATTGAGCGGGTAAAAGGACAAATTCATGACGATCTCGGTTTAGATCCGCAAGAGGCCATACTGATTTCGGCGAAAGAGGGTATCGGGATTGATGATGTGCTGGAAGCTATCGTGGAAAAATTGCCGCCACCGGTCGGTGACGCTACTGCCCCGTTAAGATCACTGATTTTTGACTCGCACTACGATCCGTATCGCGGTACCATTGTATATTTACGGATGTTTGAGGGATCGATCAAAGCCGGGGATAGGATTATTTTTATGTCCAACAACGCCGCGTACAAAGTTGAGGAAGTGGGGATTTTTCAGCTTCACATGGCCAAGCAGAAGTATCTTTCAGCCGGTCAAGTCGGCTATATGATCGCTGGAATCAAAACGGTCAGCGATACGCGTTGCGGAGATACCGTCACATTAAAAGAAGTGCCCTGCGATGCCCCTATGCCCGGCTTTAAAGAGGCCAAGCCCGTTGTTTTTTCGTCC
Source organism: Desulfobacterales bacterium (assembly GCA_050121225.1). Lineage (GTDB taxonomy): Bacteria > Desulfobacterota > Desulfobacteria > Desulfobacterales > JAFDCJ01 > JAFDCJ01. Next base: position 172 of record JASFJP010000309.1, on the reverse strand, counting down.
ATCTACCCCGTAGCTTCCGATGGATACGAGGAGCTATCTGCCGCCCTAGAAAAATTGAAGCTAAACGACGCATCTCTGATCTATGATAAAGACACCTCCGTGGCCTTGGGATTCGGTTTTCGATGCGGATTTTTAGGTTTGTTACACTTGGAGGTTGTGCAGGAACGTTTGG
>JASFJP010000308.1:0-6015 GCA_050121225.1 Desulfobacterales bacterium | reverse complement strand
CCTTTTTTATAATGATGGCAACCCAGAATTATTCTTCCGCCCAACAATCAAACTACAAAAGTCACACAGCGTAACATAATTATAGCTGGATGTTTCGATATAGAAAATTCCAAGTACCAAATTACAAATAGCAAACAAAATCCAAATTCCAATGATTCAAACCGGCTTTGACTTACTGAAAGCTTCCAACTTAAACATAGGCCTATGGTGAATTTTTTTGGATTAAACTCAGAAAAACTGGAGCCTATCAGAAACAACCGCGCTTTTTTAATTCACTGCAATCTGAAATTTCTACGAACTTGAGAATTGTAGTTTGAGATTTGTGATTTATCACTCAGTCAGCACTCCCAATGTTTAAGTCAAAGACGACAAGAGCTGACCTTTGGGGTATATAAAAGGCTCATTTTTCGGGCATGATTGTTTAGCTATTTGATCACCTTGCTCCAAACCTCATCAAACTCGGCCAGGGCCTGATCGGTGAGCGGGTGATGGAACATTTCAAAGAACAGAGATTCAGGGATCGATATGATATCAGCTCCGTATCGCATGCAACTGAGCACGTGATTTCTGGTTTTCAGACTGGCGGCCAGGACCTCTGAAGTAAAACCGTAGTTCTCTTTAACGGTAACCGTATCGTCCACCAGAATCTCGCTTTCACTGCCGATCTTATCCAGCCGACTCAATACGATGCTCACAAAGGTGGCACCGGTTTTCATGGCCAATAGGGCTTGATCGGCCGAAAACACCATGGTTACATTCACTCGAATGTCCTTTTCCTGCTCCAAAATTGCGGCGGCTTTCAGACCTTCAACATTCATGGGGACCTTGTTGACTACATTGGGTGCAATTGCGGCCAGTTTTTCAGCTTCCCTGACGATGTCTTCTGCGCTGTGGGCCACAGCCTCGGCACTGACCGGCCCCGATACGATCGAGCAGATCTCTTCAATAACTCCATAGAAGGGTTTCCCGGTTTCAACGATTTTCATGGGATTGGTCGTAATTCCATCCAACAGCCCCGTGTCATTGGCTCTGCGGATGGCTTCCACATCTGCCGTATCCAAAAATACTTTCATATACAGTTCCTTTATCAATAACTATTTAGAGTCGTGGAATGGTGGAGTAATGAGAAAGAAGTTGTAAATGATGAGTTGCGGGTTTCGGGTAAAGCGTTATTGGCGAATATCATTACAATTTTAATCCGCAACTCTTAACGAGGTCAACACTCCGAGCTCCAACAACCCTGTATTCCGGTTAACCATTTATGCAACATTGGGGTTTATTTGATGAGAGACATGCGACCGGCGACTACTTGGCCATCAGATTTTCCCCGCTGTCTTTATTAAAGAAGTGCAGTTTTTCCGTTTTCATTTGGAAACGAACATTGGCGTCTATTTCAAAGTGATATTTTGAGTCTACCGTCGCCCGAAGCAAGTGATCATTTATTTTAATCGTCACAATTTTACCCATGCCCATGTCCTCAACCCCGTAAATCCGCCCTCCAGTTCCTTTTTCAACCGCCAGTTCAAGGTCTTCGGATCGAATCCCGATTTTAACTTCTCCTGTAAAGCCGTTTAAGCGATTTAAGGTATTCTGATCCAACTCAAACTCAAAGTCATCCTTAATAATAACGACACGACTTTCCTGGATAAGCCCATCAAACAAATTGATTGCCGGTGTTCCTACAAATTTCGCCACATATGTATTATCGGGATTATTGTAAATTTCATAGGGTGTTCCAACTTGAATGAGCCGTCCTTTATTCAAGAGGCCTATTCGTTCACCCATGGTCATGGCTTCAACCTGATCGTGGGTAACGTAGAGAAATGTTGCGCCGAGGTTCATCTGAAGGCCCTTTAATTCGGACCTCAGAACCTCTCGTAGTTTCGCATCCAGATTTGATAGGGGTTCGTCCATCAAAAAAATCCTGGGCTCTCTTACGATGGCCCTTCCAATGGCCACCCGCTGCATCTCGCCCCCGCTTAATTTATCTGTTTTGCGGTCCAGCAGATGATAAATTTGAAGTGTCTTGGAAACTTTTGTGACCCGCTGGTTTATCTCTTCCGGCGTGATTTTTCTAATTTTTGACTTTAAAGGGAACTCCAAATTCTGCCTCACCGTGTAGTGAGGATATAGGGAGTAGTATTGAAATACAATCGCCACATCCCTTTCAGCCGGCCCCCAGTCATTCACATTTTGGCCGGCAATTTTGATCGTTCCCCCATTGGGCTTCTCCAGCCCGGCGATGCAACGCAGGGTTGTCGTTTTGCCGGCACCCGTGGGACCCAGTAAGACAAAAAATTCCCGATCTTGAATATCAATGCTGAGATTCCTGACAGCAGTAACATTTTTAAATTTTTTGGTTAGGTTTTCTAATGTGACCTGAGCCAATTGACACCTCTTCTCGTTAGGCGCTTATCGGGTTCTATTTGACCATATGTTATAAGGAACATAAGGTTTCAGGTTTCGGTGTTCACGTTTCAGCAAAAAATTTCAAATAACAAATCACAATGTCCTAAATTCAAAATTCCTAACAATTGATTTTTGATCTAAATTGAGATTTGGATATTGTCATTTGGAATTTATTTGTAATTTGGTGCTTGTAATTTGTTATTTCCGAATTATCCGGGTTAGGTCTCGGACTTTCATTCCAATCCGGGTGAAACGCCTAAGTTGATCTGCAGTGTTTTTCCAGTATCTTTATCAAAGAAGTGGGTTCTCTGTTCGTCAAGTTGAATCCAGACGCTTTCTCCCGGTTTTTCAACGAAGCGGGATGCTGCCTTGGCGCGGATGAACTGATTATCGACTTTTATATCGACGATGTCAAAGGGCCCCAGGGGCTCAATGACATGGACTTCGGCTTTGATATAATCGTCTTTGGCTTTTCTCGCGACCCGTACCGATTCCGGCCGGACACCCAGTGCCAGCTTCCCAAGGGGCACTCCTTGTGATTCGATTTGGTGGTAAAGTGATTTAGCCAGCGGTAATGCCGGCGTATCTTCTCCCAGAAAACATTGCGTGCAATTCTCATCCACACCGATCTTGCAATCCAAAATGTTCATGATCGGGCTGCCGACGAATTGAGCGACAAACAGATTGGCCGGTTGGTCGTAAACTTCCGCCGGTGTGCCGATCTGCTGGAGAACACCGTCTTCCATGATGGCAACTTTATCTGCCATTGACATAGCTTCGACCTGATCATGGGTTACGTAGAGCGTTGTTGCATTGATTTCGATATGAAGTCGTTTCAGCTCGGTGCGCATTTCCTCTCTTAATTTGGCGTCAAGTGAGCCGATGGGCTCATCCATTAAAATTGCCTTCGGTCTTCTCACCATAGCCCGGCCGACAGCCACCCGCTGCATATCACCGCTGCTGAGTTCCGAAGGTTTTTTATTGAGTATGGATTCAATCCGGAGAACTTTTGCGACCTCGTGGACGCGTTGGTTGATGGTTTGTTTGCTTCTTTTTGTCGCCTTCAGAGGAAAAGCGATGTTATCAAAAGCATTTAAGTGCGGATAGAGTGCATAGAGCTGAAAGACAAACGCAATGTTACGATCACTGGCCTTAAGATGTTGCACGGGTTGCCCGTCGATTAGGATATCTCCGGCATCAATCTCTTCAAGACCTGCGATGGCACGCAACGTTGTGGTTTTGCCGCATCCGGATGGGCCGAGCAAGACCAGAAACTCTCCGTCATTGATATCGAGATTTAATTTTCGGATGACATAATTTTTACCGAAATATTTTTCGATCTCAACTAAGTTAATTTCCGCCATAGATTATCCTAACCCGGACAGACCGGAAGTGTCTATTGAAAATATTCAATCCTTATAGTGTAGGGAAAATATCCCAATCAAATCTTTTGCCACTTAATAATTTCTAAGCGCCTAATTCCGGATATCTATTCTTCTGCTTCAGGCAAAGGTTTAATATGGGAAAATACGATAAAGCCGATTAATCCGATCAAAATAATACTGAAACCATATACGTGCAGGGTCAGTATCCAGGGTTGGCACAAACTAAAAATCCCAAAAATAATGACCCACATCGAAATGGGCTCAAAATATTTTGCACTTAATTGTCTAAACATCCTCCGCTCCTTACTTTCTGATTGCACCGAATGTGACACCTCTCAAAAGATGTTTGCGTAAGAAAAATGTGAAAACGGCAACCGGGAACAAAAAGATAAACGTTCCCGCAGCAATGGTCGTCCAATCAATCATTCCGGATCCTAATTGAGAAGGGATAAAAGGCGGTGCGGTTTGCGCATTGCGGTTGGTCATCATCAACGCCAGCGCATATTCATTCCAGGCAATGATGAACGAGAAAACCGACGTTGCGGCAATGCCGGTTGCAGACTGCGGCAAAACAATTTTCCAGAACGTTTCAAAGCGTGTATATCCATCGACTAGCGCCGCTTCCTCATATTCAATCGGAATTTCATCCATGAATCCTTTCATCAGCCAGACGCAAAAGGATAGGTTGAGCGCCGTGTAAAGCAGAATCAATCCGATATGCGAATCCACCAATCCGACGGTGCGGAACATTAAAAAAATCGGGATGGCTACCACCACGGGCGGCAGCATCCTTGTGCTGAGGATAAAAAACAACCAATCATTTTCAGCCGCCACTTTGAACCTGGAGAATCCGTAGGCGGTAAATGTGCCCAGGGTAACTGCTAGAAAAGTACTGGTAACGGCAATGATAATGCTGTTCCAGAAGCGGTTTATAAAGGGTGAACTTGTGATAATCCTCTCGCCGGCATCGTAGACCAGTCTTTCATACCATTTTGCGTCGTTGTATTTTTCTTCGGATACGGCTTTGCGCAGTTGAACTCTTTTGGTGAAAAGTTTTACAAATCCGGTAAGTTCGGGCTGGAAAAAAACCGTCGGCGGGACGGTGGTTGCTGCGGCCCTGGGTTTGAAGGCGGTGGAGCCGATCCAGTACAGCGGGATCAGGTAGATTATGGTTGCTATGAGTACCAGTGCCACGGCAATTTTGTTAAAAATACGCGATCTTGCTGTTTCAACGGCAGCCATCTTAGCGTTCCTTTGCCTTGTTCAAATATTTTATATAAATATTGCTGATACCAATAATCATGATCAGCAGTATGTAAGCCAGCGCACAGGATTTTCCGGTCTGCCACTGAGGAAATGCCATATTGTAGAGTTTGATTGCAATTAGCTCGGTGGCCGTGCCGGGGCCGCCGCCCGTCATAATAAATGCCAGATCAAATGTTTTGAAAGCTTCCAGTGTTCTGAATATGACGGCGATAAGCAGCAAGGGGGTTACCAGGGGAAGGGTAATACGACTGAAGGTGAACCATCTGGATGCCCGATCGATGGCGGCGGCTTCATAGAGATGTTGTGGAATAGCCGATAAACCGGCAAGCGACAACAACATCACAAACGGCGACCACATCCAGATGTCCGTAATGGCGATGGCCAGCAAAGCCACGTCTGCGTTTGAAAGCCAGACAAATTTACCTAGCCCCAGAAGATAATTAATAATACCCCAGGAGGGGCCGTATAGTAATTTCCAGAAAAGGCCGACAATGGCCATGGACATCATCATCGGAAGTAACAACAATGTCGTAACCAGACCCTTGGCGGGGATCTTGCGGTTTAATAACAGGGCGATACCAAAGCCGACGACCAATTGCCCGAAAACGGAAATCACCACATATTTCATGGTCAAATAAAGGCTTTCCCACACATGGGGATCACGCAGAAGCTCACGGTAGTTGCGAATGCCGATCCAGTCCGGCGGATTCCCCGAAACCGCGCTGTAATCTGCGAAGGAAAGGATTAAGGAATAAAATAAAGGGAAGATATTGATTAAAATTAGAAAAATGATGGTGGGGATAATAAACAAGTTGCGGATAGTCAGATCGCTCAGTCCCCTTCTGGCCTTAGCACCTGCATTGTTTATCGTTTGAACCGTCAATGTATTACTTTCTTAACAGCCTATGCAATTTTTGATGGTATGCATAAACAAGGGAAGGTGTTACCCTTCCCT
>JASFJP010000307.1:0-6028 GCA_050121225.1 Desulfobacterales bacterium | reverse complement strand
CGTCTTGACGACGACTACGGTCTAGACACTATAGAAATGGGTGCCACCATTGCCGTGGCCATGGAAGGCGGCTTAGCGGAGTTTGGCGATGCGCAAGCGGCGATTAATATGGTCAAAGAGGTTGGCAAAGGCTCTCATCTGGGTCGTATCCTCGGAAGCGGCGCGGCCATTACCGGAAAAGTGCTTGGCGTTGAGCGCGTGCCGGTGGTCAAGGGACAGGCCATGCCGGCATATGATCCGAGGGGTATCATGGGCATAGGCGTTACCTATGCCACCAGCACCATGGGTGCAGATCATACCGCTGGATACGCCGTCGCCACCAATATTATGGGCGTTGGCGGTAGTCTGGGACCAATGGAACCTGAGGGCCAGGCCGAGTTGTCCCGCAATCTTCAAATCGCAACCGCCGCGATCGATTCAACCGGAATGTGTTTGTTCATTGCCTTCGCGATCATGGATCAAGAAGATACATTCCAGGCATTAATCGATGTGATCAACGGCTTTTCCGGCGCAAATCTTACCGCAGATGATGTAACCGAACTCGGCAAGACAGTTCTGAAGATGGAACGTGATTTCAATGCCAGGGCGGGATTCACGAACAAGGATGACCGCTTGCCGGAATACTTCAAAAAAGAGAAACTTCCGCCTCACGACATAACATTTCTGGTGACGGATGAAGATCTGGATCAGGTGCACAACTACTAAGCGAATGTAGCTTCTTAATACAAATGGGGGGGCGTCTTGTGGCCCCCCCATTTTCGTCGTCTTTCTAATGCAATAGATTCTATAAAGATTGACCGTTCATATGAAAGAAAATGATACACCCACCAGACAAGAAAGTGAAAATCGTCAAACGCAAGCACAAGTCCGGATCGTTGTGGATTCACGTCTGAGGCCCCTGTTTTACCAGTTTCTGGGGCAGGGATTCAGGATATACACCCAAACCGGCTGCAGCATTAAGGAGTTACTTTGCACGCATTTGGGAATTGCTCCGGATTATCTCGAAGGGAGGATCCAGACCATTTTTTTGAACAGTCAACCGGTTGATCGTATCGAAGATGCCATTGTCGAAGATAAGGTAAGCTTGGCGCTCTCAGGTCCCATGCCGGGTTTGGCCGGCGCGACAATGCGTCGCGGTGGGTTTTACGCCTCCATGCGCCGACAAATTTCCTATGACCAGAACCCGTTAAGCACCGCGGCAGGTACTGGGGAAATTACGATCAAACTTTTCAACATCGTAGCTAAAGAGCTGGGCCCCCACTTTCTTCAAAACGGCATCTGGATCGCTGGAGAAAATTTTCAGGACTTTATTCGACGTTATCCGCATGAATTGAAGGCGGGATGCAGATCGATAGAATTGGACGGCAACCATCTCGAGGCGACCGACCTCCCGAGTGTCGATTGGAGCAGTAAAGCAGTTTTTCTGCGAGTTACTTCAGAACAGATTGAGTGACGGCCCAGTAGGTTGCAAGCCTTAGAATAAATCGGCAAATGGAAAATTAGTGAGGCTGCCATGACAAGCAGCCTTTTTTATTTTTGTGGTTATCTGCAAAAACCGGGGGACTTCTCTTGGTATAGGCTTTGAGGATGGGTCGATTGCGCGGATGTGCGACCGTCTGAGCAACTGCGGGAAGCGCGATATCTTCAAAGCCGGCTTAACTTACTTGGACTTTATTGATTCACCATAGGCTAGTCACAAAGCTCAAACAACGCCGCCGCTCCCATACCGCCGCCGATACACATCGACTCAACTCCATATTTGGCACCCTGCTCCCGCATGTTATTCAAAAGCGTTGCGCATAACTTCGCGCCGGTACACCCCAGCGGATGCCCCAGAGCGATGGCACCGCCGTGGATGTTCACCTTCTGCATGTCGATGCCCAGTTCATTGACGCAATACAGGGCCTGGGAGGCAAATGCTTCGTTGATTTCAAACAAAGCGATGTCCTTGAGATCCATGGCTGAGATTTTCAACAACCTGGGAATCGCATAACGCGGACCGATTCCCATTTCATCCGGGCGGCAGCCAACGGTTGTGTAATATTTGAATTTGGCGATCGGCTTAATGCCAAGCTCTTTTACTTTCTCCTCGCTCATAATAATAGTCGCGGCCGCACCGTCGGTCATCTGGGACGAGTTTCCGGCTGTGACCGTCCCGCTCAATGCAAATGCCGGACGCAATTTCGATAGGCCTTCCAGGGTCGTATCCTCTCGGATGCCGTCGTCAAAATCCTGAAGGAAGGTTTCACGCTGGGATGTTCCGTCATCCCTGACCGTGTATTTGGCAGCCGGTGTTGGGACGATTTCTTTGAACAACCTCTTGTTCTTGGCCTCAGCTGCCTTCATTTGCGAATTGAAGGCAAATTCGTCCTGCATCTCCCGCGAGATATTGTAACGACTGGCCACGTTTTCAGCGGTCACACCCATTGAGGTGTATACCGTTGTTCCTTTTCGCGTGAATTCCGGATGGGGTCTCGGCAAATTTCCTCCCATGGGGACATAGGTCATGGATTCCAACCCGCCGCCAATAGTGACGTCGGACCAGCCGACCATTACCCTCATGGCCGCCTGAGCAATGGCCTCCAAACCGGAGGCACAGAAACGGTTGACGGTAGCCCCGGATGTATCCACCGGAAAACCGGCCATCTGGGAGGCCACACGCCCGATGTTAAGACCTTGTTCGGCTTCAGGGAAGGAGCACCCGATCATGATGTCTTCAACATCAACCTTCTCCAGATTTTCCGTTTTCTCCACGGCATTGGATAATATAAATGACAGCAGATCTTCCGGTCGCGTGTCTTTAAACGCTCCTTTGAGGCGTTTACAGCCTGGGGTTCGAATAGACGTTACAATGTATGCATCTCGCATGTTCTTACCTCCCCTATTTTGGTCGTGGCTGCCCCGCCAAAGAAACAGCGGGATGCAAGCAAAAGCCACTCCTACAAATTTTTATCACCTATGGTAACGACAATCAAACATGTTGCTTTCTGAAGGAAAATGACATCGTCTTCCCCATTCACACTTCAAAGATAAATTAAGGCGTTTACAATTATGGTATTCGCATAAAAACAGCCTACAAGAATTGAACGAACTAATTTCTCAGAGGCTTACCTGTGTTAAGCATATGTTCAATTCTGGCCTGTGTTTTCTCTTCTTTGAGGAATTCCAGAAACGCTTCCCGCTCAAGTGTTAAAATGAGGTCTTCCTCAACCTCAGTATTGTCTCTCACATCACCGCCGCTCATGACATAAGCAATTCTTCTGGCAAGAAATGCGTCATATTCAGTAACAAACTGGCCACTGAGCATATCGGAAATCTGGGCTGCCGCCATTCCTTGAGCGGCCTGTCCCATGACTTTAATCCTGCCCTTTACCGGCGGTGCATAATTTTCGTCCAGCATTTTCAGGACATCTTTTTTGGCTTCGCCGATCAGATGATCTCGATTGAAAATAATTCGGTCCTTAGGACCGAGAAATCCATTAGCAAGGGCATCTGCCGCCGAGGTGGAGACTTTGGCAGTCGCTATGGCCATAAAGGTTGGAATGAAGAACTTCGCCAGGTCCATTTCGGTTACCGCATCAGGAATGGACTCCAGGTACCTGCGCCACAGGTTTAGACAACCACCACCGGCCGGCAGCAAACCAACGCCGATTTCAACCTGTCCCATGTAAAGCTCGGCGTGCGCTACAATTTTATCGGCGACTAAACAGAGCTCACAGCCACCCCCTAAGGTCAGGCCGAACGGAGCCGCTACAACCGGAAACGATGCATATCGTAGGTCCAGAAGGCCATATTGCAATCCGGCAATCATTTTATCGAGATCCTCAAATCGATTCTCTTTGGCAGCGGCGGCAACATCCCCCAGATCGGCACCGGCTGAAAATGCACCCGGCATGCCGCCGGCCTGATTGCCGATCACCAGACCGGCTGCATTGGCGTCCACCTCATCTTTGACAACCGGCAAAAACTCGACGATTTCCTGATTGAGAGCGTTCATTTTGGTATGGAGTTCGAGGCAAAACACATCATCTCCCAGATCAATCAAAGACGCGGATCTATTTTCTTTCACGACGCCATTGGTCACTTTTAAAGACGCCAAAGAGATGACACGCTCACTAACTGCACGCTGTTTGTATGATTCGGTTTTAAAATCAAAGTAAAAAACAGTACCATTTTCGCGTTTGTAGAAAGAGGTGTTTCCGCCAGCCAACATCTTTTTGACGTTCGCGGGCACCGTTAGGCCGTCCTTTTCCATTTTTGCCACAGATTCCTGCAACCCGATGGCATCCCAGGTTTCAAACGGGCCCATTTCAAAATTGAATCCCCATTTCATCGCATTATCAATTTCAACAATCGTATCGGAAATCTCAGGTATGCGGTTGGCAGAGTAAATCAAATTGTGGGCAACTGCTTTCCAAGCCAAGTGAGCGCCTTTATCCTCTCCATAAACGACGGCTCTCATCTTTTCCGTCAGCGTCTTGGCCTTTTCAGCCGCCTGCAGGCAAGGAAACGCCGGGGATTCGAATTCGGTATACTCAAACGTCGCCGGATCAATAACTTTGCGAACCTTCTGCCAATCGGGTGTTAAATCGGTCTTGTAAAATCCACTTTGGCTTTTCTTGCCGAGCAGATTTTTCGCAATCATGGAGTTGACGAATTCGGGCATCACAAAACTATCCCGAGCATCGTCCCCTTCGACCAGCTCATAGGTGTTTTTGGCCACATGTGAAAGAACATCCAAACCGACAAGATCCGCGGTTTTAAACATGGCTGTCCGCGGCCGTCCCATCACCGGTCCAAAGAGGGCATCAACCTCGGGAATGCTCAAGCCGTCTTCAAGCATGAGTTGCATGGTTTTGACCATACCCTGGACTCCTATGCGGTTTCCGACAAAATTGGGTGTGTCTTTAGCCCACACAATACCTTTTCCGAGAATTCGTTCGCCGGTATCAGCCATAAAATCAAGCACGTCAGGCAGGGTCTCTTCGCCGGGAATGATTTCCAATAATTTCATATACCGTACTGGATTAAAAAAATGGGTACCTAAAAAATGCTGTTTGAATTCCAAACTCAGACCTTCGGACATGGATTTTAGCGGAATCCCGGAGGTGTTGGAAGAAACAATTGTGCCCAGTGACCGAACGGATTCAATACGCTTAAAAAGGTCTTTTTTTACTTCTAAGTTTTCAACAATGACTTCTACAATCCAATCCACATCGGCAAGCTTCCCAAAGTCATCATCCAAATTACCTATGGTAATCCGCTTCACATCTTTTGGCTGCATCAAGAGCGAAGGACTGGACATTAACACCGTATCCAAACCAGCTTTGGCGATACGATTTCGGGCCACCGGGTCATTTATCTGATCGTCGTTTAGGTCAAAGGGAACAATGTCCAGCAAGAGGGTTTTGACACCGGCACCGGCAAGCAACGCTGCAATTCCTCCGCCCATGACTCCGGAACCGATCACGGCAGCGGTTCTGATCTTCCTTCTCATGATGACCTCCTGATTTTAAAAAAAGTGTTTTATGAATGAATATTCATTCATTAACAAAGCTTTACTAAACTTGTCAAGAAAAAAAGATAAATTTAAATCGATGTATAAAATTTAAAATATGTAATAAATTTAAAAATATATAAATTAGTGGTTAGTTTAAGAATTGATCTGATATCTGAATTTTGCTGGAGATAGGTATTAAGATGAAATGAATAATTATTCAATACATAGCGTCTTTTTTGAGGCTTTGAGCACTTTCAACGCGCCAGTCTTCTCGGATCTCAAACTCACTGTATGCCCGAAGGCATCAAAATACGGGCCGTGCAACCTGTGTTTATTCGTGTCCCCCCATTTAAAGTAAACTGGACGCAGATTTCCACGGATTTTTAACGAAGTGTAAGTTTTTTCTGTTATATTGGCATAAAAATTAATAATATCTGTGAAATCAGTGTTTATCCATGTCCCAGCAAAAATTAAAATGATCCCTGAATCCTGATTATAATTTATTCGGTTTTCAGAAAACCAAGTTAC
>JASFJP010000306.1:0-6036 GCA_050121225.1 Desulfobacterales bacterium | reverse complement strand
GCGGTTGGACCTTGCGCGGTCGCCGACTCCGGGCACGTATACAAGATCCATTCATGGAAACCGGGAGGTCTCACGTTTGGCCTCACAACGATGTCGGCGCTGTGAGTCCAAGGGATCATGACAGCGATGAACGAGCGTGTGAAGTCAGACAGTTCCTTAGCAATGGGGAAGCTTCCAAACAAGATTTGCGGTCTACGGAGAACGTGGGGGGAAGAGGACTGGCCGAGAGCCGAGGGGAATCTGTTTCAGCAACCCAGGTTCCGGATCCAGAGCCGGTCAGACCTGTAAAATGCATTGAGATGTTCAGACCATCTCAAACCGTTCATTTTGGTCCTTGGCTCCGAATAGCCCCCGGAGCCATTTTCTTTTTGTTAAAGCACCGCCCTCATTTGACAATTATTCCAAAAAATTTAACAACCAAAGCAACCATTCAAACCGTCACAAATTAAAGCCGGATGAAAATTAACATCGATATCCATGTTGGCTGTGGTCGCGTGTAGAACGATGATAGCCTTGCATTCACCGTTAGCAATTGACGGCTTAAGATCCTCTGTAGTCGGCTGACTTAAAAAAAATGGCTGTTCAAAACTGCAGCATCTCCGAACTATACTCTCAAGGCGCATATTGAATATAGCTGTTTCTATGTTGTCCGAGGACTATGTTTTCTTGACAAAAATCTAAGATCACGGCACAACATATATGATTTGGATTCGTCCCCGCATCACAACATGGACTTACCTGTCAGTGGCAGGGGGTTCCTGACGGGGCATTCATGGTGTTGATTCCTGATGAGTCAAACATGGCAAGCGTCTCCGGCATCGTCAGATACCGAGACGAGTTTGACCAAGGCATGTGAAAACCAAAACAAGATTTCGATAGTCCAAGGAGAAGTTATGAAAACACTTCGACTTATCGGCTCTCTGGCCTTTGTGTTAGGACTCTTTATTGCAGTATTTGCCGGGATACCCTGGTACATGATGGTTGCCAATGATCCAGCCGTGCCCGTGTGGCTCAGGATAGCGATTTTCTGCCTTTTGGGGGGTATCCTTGTGGTTTTGCTGACAGTGGCTTTCGAACAGAGGCAATACAAGGCATCCGGAGGGGAGCCTTTACCTGCTGAGTCTGATCGCAGGATTTTGCTATTGAACTCCGTAGCAATACCTGGGCGGGAGATTACAGAGATTCTCGGTCTCGTCCAAGGCCATACGGTATTTGCTATCTGGCTTGGCAAGGATATATCCGCATTAGTCAGGTTAATCACCGGAGGCGAATTAACTGAATACACAGAGATGATGGGAAAGGCTCGATCAGCAGCTACAAATAGGATGATCGCCCAGGCGTCTAAGTTGGAAGCGGATGCAATCATCAATGTTCGCTATATGACTACCAGTGTTGTGGGGACTGCTGCAGAACTACTAGTATACGGCACAGCTGTAAAGCTCAACGAATAAGAATGATAAATCGCTTTAATTTTCAAAATCATCCACTTTTCTCAATTTTAAAAAGTATCAAAGGAGCAACACATGAGAGTACTTGCACTTAACTCAAGTCCTCGGAGTAGAGGACAAAGTATGACCGAACTGATGCTCGACTACCTTGTTGCAGGCATGCGCGATGCCGGTGCTGAGACCGAGATCGTGAACCTGCGTGAAAAGAAAATTAAGAACTGTATCGGCTGTTTCACCTGCTGGAGTAAGACCCCTGGCGAATGCATACTCAAAGATGATATGACCAAAGAACTGTTCCCAAAATGGTTGGGTTCGGATTTGGTGGTTTACGCGACACCTCTTTACCATTATACGGTTAACGCCGAGATGAAAACTTTTATTGAACGCACCCTTCCGGTTGCGGAACCTTTTGTTGAACAACGCGATAACCGTAGTGCCCATCCCTGGCGCCATGTCCCTCCTGAAGCCGTCGTGCTGTCAGTGGCAGGATTTCCGGAGATGTCGGTTTTCGATCAACTCTCGCATTACGTCAATTTTCTATTTGGCCGGCTTATGCGGCTAAAAGCTGAAATATACCGACCAGCCCCAGAGATGTTGTTCAGATTTAAAGATAAAAAGAAGGACGTATTTGAAGCAACCATTCAGGCAGGGCGTGAATTGGTAGAATCCGAGCGGATTTCCACTGAAACATTAAATCGAATCCAGCAACCAGTTATTGATTCCGCGACCTTTGCCCAAGTCGCCAATTCTTTTTGGAAAACCTGTATTGCCGAAAAGGTAACTCCAAAAGAATTTCGGGAGAAAAAAATGATTCCAAGACCGGATTCCCTTGCAAGCTTTATGTTGATCTTTCCCTTTGGCCTCAATTCTAAAGCGGTTGGTGATCGAAAGGCATGTTTGCAATTCAACTTTTCGGGGGAAGTGACGGAATCATGCTATTTTGTTATTGAGAACGACCATGTTGAAGCTAAAGAAGGGAAAAAGAAAAGTCCGGACATTACTATTGAAACGCCTTTCGAAATATGGATGGATATAATGACGGGCAAAGCCGATGGGCAGCAGATGTTCATGGAACAAAAATATAAAGTCGACGGTGACCTATCGTTAATGATTCAATTATTCCGGAAATAAAAGAGCAGGTAACATTCTTGCATCAATTGATTGCATAAGGTATGACAGCGACAAAAAAGCAAGTTAATAAAAAAAGAACGGATCTATAACCGATAAAAAGGCTGCTGTGGTTTTGGGGTCATTTTCTCACTTGCCAAAAAAAGTCGCTATGGAGAATTGACATGGGGAAAATTCAACGCGTTATTACAATGATTCTGTGTTGCTGTATTTTTGTGGGGTGCGCAGAGAATGATAGCGCGGTTAACATCGATAAAACAACATTGAAATATTTTCAGGAGTCATATGAAAAATGTCGCGACAGGTTCAGTAGTCTGTCAAAAGATCTTCAAAAAAAGTTCAACAATGTTGAGGAAATTGTGATACCCGTGCCGAGCAGAGTCGGTGACGATTTGACGATTAACTGCTGCTATATTCCTGCGCAGAACAACACGGAGAAGCTTTTAATCATGTCTTCAGGAGTACACGGGGTGGAAGGATTTGCGGGCAGCGCTGTCCAGCAGATGTTCATGAATGAGATAATAAGTAGTATGGATCTGACGAATATAGGCGTTTTTCTGATACATGCCATGAATCCATATGGGTTTAAGGTTGTTCGAAGAGTTACAGAGAACAATATCGACCTCAACAGGAATGCAGATATCGATAAGGAGCTCTTTAAGACAAAAAATGAAGGATATTCAGAATTGAACGCTTTGTTGAATCCTGAAAAGAAAGTGGATATCAGCAGTTTTGAGAACAGATTCTTTCTCATAAAAGCAGTAATCATGATTGTTAAACATTCACTGTCAAGCCTCAGACAGGCAATAATGCAGGGACAGTATGATTTTGAAAAAGGGCTCTATTTTGGCGGTAGTGATTCTGAGCTGCAAATATCCGCCATAACACCCGTGCTTTTAGAAAAAACCCGTGATTATAAAACGGTTTTAGCAATAGATCTGCATACCGGATATGGCGAAAAAAACCGGCTTCACCTCTTTCCAAATCCTGCTAAAAATGAAAAGGTACGTAATGCAATATATCGAATCTTTGACGGGTACAAAATAGATTGGGGCGACACCGAAGACTTTTATACAGTAAACGGTGATTTTTCTGATTTTATAGGCAAAATTATTCCTGATAAATTTTATATACCAATGACCTTCGAATACGGCACAATGGACAGCCAAACAACAACCGGTTCGGTAAAATCAATCCATATTATGATCCTTGAAAACCAGGGATTTCATTATGGATACGTAAGCAGCGATGATGAAATCGAAGTGAAAAAGAGATTTCGAGAAATGTATTATCCTCTCTCAGAGGAATGGAGATCCGAAGTTATAAGACAAACCAGAGAGATTCTTCCGACTGCTCTGAAGCGATATCAGGACCTTTAGATTGTTTAACTATGCTTAATGAGGAGAGTATGAGATGATTGAAAAAATACCGTTCGGTAAAACAGGTCATCAGAGTTCCAGAACCATTTTCGGTTCAGTAAGTTTAGGTGGCGTCAGCCAATCTGAGGCTGATCGGGCACTGGATTTACTGTGGGAATTCGGTGTCAACCACATTGACACCGCACCAAAATACGGGGAGGCTGAGCTCCGTTTGGGGCCCTGGATGAAAAAGTATCGCGATCAATTCTTTCTTGCCACAAAGACCAACGAAAGGACCTACCAGGATGCGAAAGACCAATTTCGGCGATCTTTGGAACGACTCCAGGTGGACAGCGTTGATCTCTTGCAGTTTCACAATCTAACGGATGTTGTGGAACGCGAAATCATATTGGGTCCCGGCGGCGCCATAGAATTTCTCATCGAAGCCAAAGAAAAGGGGCTGACAAAATATATTGGCATTACCGGGCATGGTTTGGACACACCCCGATTCCACATGCAAACTTTAGAGCGCTTTGCCTTTGACAGCGTGCTGTTACCTTGCAATTACTTGCTCATGCGGGATCCTAATTATGCCGACGCATTTCAAAACCTCCTCTCATATTGCCAAGAACGTCAAATAGCGGTGCAGACGATCAAATCCATTGCCCGGGGATATTGGGGGAATAAAAAATGGAGCCGAAGCACCTGGTACGAACCCCTCACAGATGATGGGGCTATCACGAAAAATGTTCACTGGGTAATGGGTATCCCCGGAATATTCCTTAACACCGTCGGTGATCTGCGGGAACTCCCCAAACTGCTAAAGGCTGCGGATATGTATGAAGAACGCCCCTCCGATGAAGAGATGAACAAATTAGCCGAGGAAATGGAGATGCAGATGTTATTTAATTAGCCACAGACCCACACGGACAGACACAGACGACTTTTTTTTAGGGTCTATACCGGTTGTCATAAATATGTTCGGTTTGGTCCAGATCAATAACCGGCGCAGATACTTTTGTATGATCACCCAGGGTGATAGAAATTTATGACAACCGCTATGTTTTCGTCATTGCGGAAATGGTTATTTTCGCTAAAGGAAAGACCTCTTTCGAATTGGTGTAACTGCCTAGCCTGCGTGCCGGCCGGTGTGATCATGCCCTGATCGTTTTTACCTTATCCATAAACGCCTTGACGCGTTTATCATCGACGTGGTTCTCAAATACGCCGTCGTATTTGAAGGTGGTGCCGACAACCGCCCCGTCGGCAATACTGAGCTGATCGTCCACGTTTTCCAAGCGGACTCCTGTATTGGCGAAAACAGGTGTATCGAGGACTGCATCCTTAACCTTCTTGAGGATCTCCTGATCAGCTTGTACCCCTGCGGTTAAACCCGAAACACACAACGCATCCGGCCGGTTGTTGAATACGGTTGATCTGGCAATGTCCACAATGTCGCGATCGGCCAGATAACGAGCGGCTTCAGGTACGATATTAAACAGCAGCTTCACATTCTCCGCTCCAATGGCATGTTGGTGGCGCACCACAGCTCCGCAGTCAGTGTTCCACATCCCGAAATCGCTGGCATACACGCCGGTAAAGATCTCGCGCACAAACCGGGCTCCGGTAGCAACAGCCAAATCCAGTGACGCAGCGGGATCCCAAAGCACATTGACACCGAAAGTTACGCCTATATCCGGCATCAGTTCACCAATGATGCGCGCCATAGCGGCCACGGTGACGGTCTCCACCCGGGTCAGATATGGCATGCTGAATTCATTGGAAAACATGACAGCATCGACGCCGCCTTTCTGCAGGGCCAGCAAATCCTTGCGTGCCCATTCAATAACTGCTGTCATGCCCTGCTGTTCGTCAAATGATGGGTCGCCGGGTAAGGCGTTCAAATGGCACATGCCGATAATTGGTTTGCGGCATCCAAAGGTTTCTTCTATCCAGGACATTGTCATAACTGTGTTTCTCCATTAAATTTTCTTATTCTTAGACAGGATCTGCAGGATTCATTAAAATTTTGATCGCAATCTAAAAGATGCGGCCGCGGTACTAACCCTTCAAAGAATCAGTCAGGTCGTGCATGAGTGATC
>JASFJP010000305.1:0-6075 GCA_050121225.1 Desulfobacterales bacterium | reverse complement strand
GCTCTATTATGAACGAGTTTCACACGTCCGCCAGGCGGGTTACCGTCAACGCCGACGTCACTTACTTGAGCTTTTAGGATAACCACGTTTCGGATTTTTTCACCACAGCATTGAGGCAAACTCATGATCTCCGGTTTATAGCAGCCGCCACAACCGCCTGCCCCATTGCAATTCCCCCATCATTGGTCGGAACCTGCTCATGGGTGAATACTTCAAATTGATTGCTCTGCAGCACCCGTAGCATTCCGCTCAGCAGGATGGAGTTCTGAAAACAGCCGCCACTGAGAACAACGCGGTTCAATCCGCGGTCGCTTCGAATAACCTCACATAGGTTCGCAAACAAGTGAATCAGAGTTTGGTGGAACCGGGCACTGATTTCGCCGATCGGCACCTTATTTAAAATATCCGTGACAACACCTCGAATGATCGGTGCCGGCAGTATTCTCAGGACATCGGCAGTCTCCCAATCGTAGTCATAGCACAATCCATCCGATTCCACTGCCAGCATTTCCAATTCCATGGCCGCTTGTCCCTCAAAATTTGCCTGGTTTCGTACTCCACAGATTGCCGCTACACCATCAAACAACCGACCCAGACTTGAGGTCAGCGGTGAATTGACACCTTTGGTTATCATTTCACTGACAACGGTCAGCTTCTCGCTTTCAATCTCCTTCAATCCCGGAAGGTTCAAATTGTTAAAGTCTTTTCCAAAGGAATCTTTAAGATAGCTGACCGCCATGCGCCAAGGCTCTTTGATCGCCGCAGTGCTGCCCGGCATCGGTACATACCTCAGGTGACCGGCGCGTTCAAAGTTATGCTCCTCCACAATTAATACTTCACCACCCCAAATGGCCCCGTCAGTACCGAACCCAGTGCCGTCAAAGGAAAGTCCTACAACCGGGCCGTCCAGCTTGTTTTCCGCCATACAGCTGACAATATGGGCATGGTGATGCTGCACCGAAATTTTTTCTATATTCTGCTGCTTCTCCGCGAACTGTGTGCTCAAGTAATTGGGATGCATGTCACAGGCAATGATTTCAGGCGAAATGTCGAGGATCCGCTTGAGATGGTTGATCGTATGTTCGAAAAAATCATAGGTGGCCATGTTCTCCAGATCACCGATATGCTGGCTCAAAAAGGCCCTGTCGCCTTTGGTTAAGCAAACCGTGTTTTTCAGTTCCGCACCGCAGGCCAGGACAGACGAAATCTTGTGTTTAAGAAAAACAGGAATCGGCACATATCCCCGCGACCGACGGATGAACCGTTTGCTGCCGGCGCTGTGGCGCACGATCGAATCATCGCTGCGCAGGTAAATGTCCCGGTTATGAATCAAGAAATAATCGGCAATGTCAGCCAGGCGCTGAAAGGCATCGTCGTTGTCGATGGCGATGGGTTCCTCACTCAAATTGCCGCTGGTCATTACCAGGGCTTTAAAGCCATGTTTCAAAAGCATGTAATGCAGTGGGGTATAAGGCAGCATGACGCCGAAATAGTTGTTGCGCGGAGCCACTTCCTCGCAGATTGGGTTCGTTGCCTTTTTTTTCAGCAGCACGATCGGCCGCTGAATGGACGTCAGAAGTTCTTCGTCCTTGATTTGGACTTCGGCAAACCGTTGGATATGCTCGATATCGTTAGCCATAACGGCAAGCGGCTTTTCCTCGCGAAGTTTGCGAAGCCTCAAACGCATCACCGCATCTGCATTGGCAGCATCGGCCGCCAGATGATATCCTCCTAGCCCCTTAACGGCCAGAATATAACCCTGCTTTAGGATTTCGGCTGCTTTTCCAATAGGATCGTCGGCTATGATCTGCTTGTGACGGTTGTCGTAAAGGCCCACCTGCGGCCCGCATTTGGCGCACGCATTTGGCTGGGCGTGAAACCTACGGTCGGTCGGATCATCGTATTCGGCCTGACACGCCGGGCACATCTTGAAGTGCCGCATGGAGGTCTTCGGCCGGTCATAGGGGATGTCATCGATAATCGTATAGCGGGGACCACAGTTGGTGCAATTTATAAACGGATAACTATAGCGCCGGTTTCGAAGATCGAACATTTCCTGCAAACAGTCGTGGCAAACGGAAACATCCGGAGAAATGAGGGTGGACATTGCTGTCTCGCCTTTGCTCTTGACAATCCTAAAATCGGTGTAGTTCTTGACGGTCTGGGAATTACCGGAAATTTCGACAATGTAAGCCAGCGGCGGGCTTTTGGCGGCAAGATCGGCTTCAAAGGATGCCAGACGATTCGGCGGCCCTTCGATGTGAATGCTGACCCCAAAAGGCGTATTGGCAACCTCCCCTTTCAGGTCATAATGTTCGGCAAGCTGGAAAACAAACGGGCGAAAACCGACGCCCTGGACAATGCCGTTTACCTTCAGCTTTTTGGCAGAGATATCATTTGCCATCCTTAATTGGTTTCATCTTTTTTATTTTGCAGACTGTCAACATAATCAGCAGCCTCTTTTAAAAATTGGAGGGTTTCCAATGCAGCAGCCTCATCAATTTTCTGTATGGCAAATCCGGCATGAACAATGACATATTCGCCGACCTGTGCATCTTCAAGTAACAAAAGGCTGGCTTCGCGCTGCACTCCGTCCACATCGATGGTTGCCATGTTGTTGTCAATCCTGGTTATTTTAGACGGGATTGCCAGACACATTCCCTGAGGTTCCTTTCGTATAATAGGCTACGCCTAACCGATCCAGTTCTGCGAGCACCATTTCAATCACATCATCTACTTTCGCCAATATCGTGGGGGTTAATTCTGTGCACATGGTCTCAATGTCCTCGGGCTCAACACCGATAATGACCGTTTCCGGCACATGGTCAAGAGCCTGGCACAGAGTTAACGCTTCCAGAAAATCAACTTGATGCAAAGAATTTTTGGCCCGGATTCTTTCCGGAATCGCATCCCCGGCAAGCCGATAAAGATCCCCCGGTTTGCCTTTGTTTCGGATGGCATCAACAACGATTAGATGCTTGGGTTTGGAGATCACGCCAAGCAGATTGATCCCCAATACCCCGCCGTCGACGAGAATCACATTATCCGGAAACTCGAATTGCTGTTCCATTTTGGCAACAATTTGTACGCCAAATCCTTCATCACAAAAAAGGGTACAGCCAATGCCCAGCACCATGATATCCGTGGCATAAATTTCATCAAACGGATTGGGATCTGTTAATGACATAATTATTTTAAGAGGTGTAAAATTTTTCTTAACCCGTAATCGTAACACAAAACGGCCCCTCGATTTTTCGAAAGGCCGTTTTTGTCAAACGAATGTCATTTAAAGTGCTTTTATCCTGTAAACCTGGTTGGAATCCGGGTCAATCACATGAACACCGCAAGCGATACACGGGTCAAAGGAATGAACCGTTCGCAGAACCTCCAGCGGTTTTTGGGGATCTGCGACCGGTGTACCGATCAAAGACTCTTCGACGGGTCCCAGCGTACCCTTTGCATCCCGCGGGCCTAAATTCCAAGTTGAAGGGACCACATACTGGTAATTTTTAATCTTCTTGTCCTCGATCTGGATCCAGTGACCGAGAGATCCTCTGGGAACGTCATTGAGCCCCACTCCCATGGCACTGTTCGGCATTTCGTAGGGCTGATACGTTTTCGTATCGCCGCTTTTGACGTTTTCAATCAGTTCGGTGATCCAGGTCTGCATTTGTTGACCGATGGCCATGGCCTCGATACCCCTGGCTGCGGTTCGACCGAGGGTTGAGAACAGGGCCGTGGGCGGCACACCGAGCGTTTTCAGGACGTTATCCACAGCGGGTTTGATATCTTTGTGCCCCTTGGCGTATGCCACCAAGACCCGGGTTAATGGACCGACCTCACAGGGTTCACCTTCATAGCGCGGTGCCTTGAACCAGGTATACTGGCCGTCACCGGGTTGGTATTGCGGATTTTCTTGCAACGGTTTGGTTTCACCCTCGTATGGATGTTTTGCCGCGCCTTTTTCATACCAGCCGCGCGTTACGTCCTCAGTTACCTTGGTTTGGTGAGCCATTTTTACACCACCTAAATTGCGCTTCATAATGACGCCTCTGGGCATATACAGGCTCTCGGGTTCTTTATCGGTTTCCGGGAATTCACCCCAAGCCAGAAAATTGCTGGTGCCGCCGATCGCTCCCCAATCTTTGTAAAAAGACGCCACTGCCAATAAATCCGGGATGTAAACATTTTCAATAAATTCCTGGGTCTCCTTGGTAATGTACAGAAACTCTGCAATACGATCCGGTCTCAAATCTCTAGCACAGGTCACACCGCCGACACACAGAGATTGCGGATGCGGATTTTTCCCCCCGAAAATGGCATGCATGCGGGCGGCTCTGGCCTGCAGTCGCAAGGCTTCAATATAATGTGCAGCGGCCATCAGATTGGCTTCGGGCGGCAATTTGTAAGCGGAATGCCCCCAATAGGCATTGGAAAACGGGCCGAGTTGACCGCTGTCGACAAAGGTTTGAAGTCGCTGCTGTACATTTTTAAAATAGGGGGTCCCTCCAGCAGGTGCATTGCTGACATTGTCTGCCAGCGCAGCGGTTTTCTTTGGATCAGCCTTCAGTGCGCTGACAATGTCCACCCAGTCCAACGCATGCAGATGGTAAAAATGAACAATGTGGTCATGCTGGAACTGGGCCCCCATTAAAAGATTGCGAATGATACGTGCATTTGGGGGTATCTTGACGCCTGCGGCATCGTCGACTGCCCTCACCGAGGACAGAGCATGCGTGTAGGTTCAGACTCCACACGAGCGCTGCACGAAATGATGTGCATCACGGGGATCACGTCCCTGCAAGATTATCTCAATACCCCGGAACATTTGACCTGAACTCCAGGCATTAACAACTTTCCCGCCGGATACCTCGACTTCAATTCTAAGGTGGCCTTCTATTCTGGTGATCGGATCTATCGTAATTCTTTGTGCCATATGAACTCCTCCTTTTGCTGAAAAAGGGCTACTAGTCAATCCGTGAGTTATCGATTATATTTCCTCATAAAACGGTGTAAATTTATCCCAGAAATTCGGTTCACTGCAACCGATGCAGGGAGCCCCGGCTTCAATCGGCCAACTCGTCCCGTCGTTAAACTTGGCAACCGGGCAGTTGTTGTAGGTTTCGGGTCCCCGACAGCCCATCTTGTACAGACAGTAGCCGTCAGCTGCTTCTGCAGATCCGAATTCTTCAACAAATTCCTCGTTCTCAAAATGCGACCTGCGCGGACACTGATCATGGATGGTTTTCCCATAGGCAAATAGCGGCCGCCCAAGATCATCAAGTTCCGGAAGTTTGCCCAACAGGAGATAGTTGACGACGGTACCCACAAAATTAACCGGATTCGGCGGGCATCCGGCGATATTGACCGTTTTGATGCCCAGGGCATCACCCACCCCCTTGTAGCCTCCGGGGTTTGGTTTTGCAGCCGGAATACCACCGTAGGTGGCACATGCCCCAATGGCAATCACAGCAGCCGCTTTGGAGCTGACATCCTTGGCGATCTCGAGAAATGTTCTGCCGCCGATTTTCCCGTAAGCACCGTCATATTTGGTAGCAATGGAGCCCTCCACCACACAAATAAACTTCCCGGCGTATTTTTTTAATGACGCCTGAAGTTGATCCTCCGCCTGTTGACCGGCGGCTGCCATAATGGTCTCGTGATACTCGACGGAAAGAATTTCAAGTACCAGATCATCGACATAAGGATACTGTGTTCTCAGAACAGCCTCAGAGCAACCTGTACACTCACCGAAATGGAGCCAAATGACGGGTGGGCGCTGGACCGGTGCGGCAAACACCTCCGCCACCTTCGGGACAAACGAAGATGAGAGTCCCATGGTCGCCGTGAGGAACGTACAGTATTTCATGAAGTCCCTTCGGGAGACGCCCTTGTTCTCCAGTTTCTCATAAAACGCTTTTTCCGTGTCCATTTGTACCTCCTTGATGCGATTTAGAGTCAAACCCATTTCCCCCTACCATCCTTTAGATTTTCGCAAAAATTAATCTTTCCATACCAAATTAGTAGGATTTTGCGGCCCACTTAAAATACTTGGTAAGAAAAAAAATTTGCAAA
>JASFJP010000304.1:0-6076 GCA_050121225.1 Desulfobacterales bacterium | reverse complement strand
TTGAAGTCCGTCCCTCCCCTATGCTGAAGTTTAAGTTCCAAGGTTCGGTCGTCCAATCGCTTCACATCTGCTATCATCGGCCCTCGGTGGTAAGCTTCTTGCTTTAGGATATATAAAACCGTTTGGGCAACTCTGCGTCCCATGATCGTATAAGCATTGGCAGCGAGGTGCTGTCGACCTTTATTTTTTAGATCTAACGTGGTGGCTGCCAGATAACAGTTCGCAATGTCCTCGGCTACACGTTTTTGCGCATTGCGGATCCATTGGTGGGGTTTGTCTTTACCTCCGGGTCGTTTGACCATTAAAACAACAAGAAACGGTAGATGCTCCTGTTCAGAACCATTGTCGACATTGGCTCTGACCTGATGGGTGATAAAGCTTTCAAGAGAATTTCTATATTCCTCCTCGGTCACCGTTCCCCGCGCGGCATCCGCTTCGCCCTGGATCCAGATGACAAATTCCAATGCTCCACCTGCCTTTGATACGCCGGCAAGAAATCGGTTATAGATCGAACCCGGTGCTCTGTCTTCCCAGTAACCTGTGCCCCAGTCCGCCTCTTTTCTTAACCCCGAGCCATTTTTGGAATAATCCAAAAGTCCGACCGGGATACCCAGACGTTCGATGATACGGTTGCCAAAAGCTATGGCGGCATTGCCCTGCATGCCAGGTGTTGACCAGCCTTTATTGGAAAACTTCCGCAGCAGCGGGTGAGCCGCTAAATCGGTCCCGGTAAAAAACCATTCTTTCATGTTTGACTGTCCCAGACAGGCAGTCAGTATCCCTACGCCCCATTTATGAGTACCGCTATCTGAAACAGAGTGATCAACGGAGCTGCGCACTTGAATGTTGTACCATCCGCCCTGGGGTACATCCATCAGAGTTCCCACAAAAATTCCGTTTTGAGGCGAAGCGTCGATCACGGTCCAGGACACAATTTCTTCAAGGGTGCTGTCTTTGACCACCCTGGCCTCGATGGCTTCCGGTTTGCCGGCATATGCTCCCGACACGACGATGTCTGCGCTGCGGCCTTTGCGCTGAAAAATGCGTCCGTTTTCAAAGTCGGTGACCGTAACCGAGAGTGCCTTTGAAATCGGGACGTCAGCATTTTTGCGTGCGACTTCCACGATGCCGGTTTTCTGTTTGACGTCAATCGCCGTGGAGGTGGCATTTTCGGTCTGGGTTTTCTGCATGGAATCGGCTTCGGCTGAATTTTGGGGCATATATTCAGATATATTCGGCGATGGTGTTAATTCGGCCGGGAACTCGTTAGCACTCGACGCCCCGGCATTCCCGGACTCAACTAGACTCGAATTTGATCCAAAATCTTGGCCCTGCGATATCGGGACTGAATTATGAGGTCCGGTTTCCGATCGAGCATGGTCGCTTAAAACTTCGGCTCGCTGATCGGCGCGTCTGTTTGTCTGCTGCGCCACGAGGTTGGAAGACTCATTTATGGCTTCACTCTCCGTGTTCTCTGGAGTCACCTGCTCTGGGGGGTTATCTTTGACGACCATGTCCCTATCAGCAACCGCGACGACAGGAAGTGGTTCGAATTTGGCCACATCCACGTCTAATTTTGTGTGGGAGGCAAGTTCGTTCTCCATATCCGATTGCGCAATAACGATCTTTTTCGGAAGCGGGGCCTCGTCATCCGGTTTGCCGGCAAACTCAAGTATCTCAGCTGAACGCAATATAAATACGCCGGGTTGGTTGCCCGGTTGAATACGCAGAGATGATAATTCTTCAAAGGGCAACGGCAAATAGACTTCGGTTAGACCGGCTTTGAGGGGTTTTTGAGCAATATACGGAACGTCAGACATGTTCTTAACGGTCATGATGTCTGAATGGGGGGAATCAATTGATAGCTTCAGTACCCTGAAGATGTCGTCCCGCGAGGCGGGAACCGAGATCAGCTTAAAGATGGATGAGGTGCCCACGGATTTTATCTTTAAACCGTCTGGTCTGATGTCCAGGGTAATTTTGGATAGCGCAACAGCCGTGTTAAGGTCAAGCGCATACCTCAGGGAGATCTCGGCTTCAGATTCAAATACCGAGTAGATCTTGTCCGTGTCAATGTGCAAGGAACCCAATTCGGACTCGGCTTTTTCAATCAAAATAAACTCATAGTCTCGCAAATCCTCTCCATACCGGCCGGATGGAACGCGGTCGGTTTGGATCACATTTAGCTGGTTGAACAATTGCTGCAAATAGGGCAGCAAATTCAGCAGGAAGTCATCACCATAGATAATTCCAGGAGAAAGAACCGGCCTTCCGGAACCCAGATATTGCCTGACAGGCTCTTCCTCAGCTAAAGGGATGATTCCCAATAGCTGCTGCTTGAGGTTGCCGGGCCCGCCGGCAGCTAGAGGCCTATAATCCAATCTACGCTCCGACCAACTGCCCTCAACTATTTGCTGTCGTATGGCATCACCGGCGACTATCGCGCCCAGTCCGTTCCAATGGATGCTGGTAGGGTCATAAAGCAGTGCATGGCTTTTTTTAGCTTCGTTTAACAGCTCATCCAATCTCACAAAACTATACAGTGGATGTAACCCAATGGTTTCGAGGAGCAGATCATATCGGCTGCGGTTGCAGGTATCTCTTTGCGGTACGAAACCTAGAAATTCAGGATAAACAGTGGACTTATTCGGAGCAACAATAAACAGGAACCGGCGGCCCGAGGCTTCGATTATCTTTTCAAGGGCGTGAAGCCTCAAAACCATGTTTGCCACGTCTGCCTTCTGGCTGCAGGCTTCTTTTTGGTAATCTTCAATCGAATGGCGGCTAAAAAGCCATCGGTCGGTGCCGACATGGACACCAGGTGTGTCAGTCATGTGGAAGACGCGGAAGTCCAGCCATCTTTTGGCAAAAATGAGGGGACTTCGCAAAGAGAAACTGTCGTTAAAATACTGATCAAACGCCAAATAATACTGGTTATCCAACAGCATGTGCCCATTTATCGGCGGTGGTTGGAGACCGATACGTTTTACCTGGATGCCAAAATCCAGATTGATCAACCAAACCCCGGCCGGTGTCAACAAAAGGCAGACAAACATCAATGATAAAATCTTTTTCATCATAGGTTTAAAACCGATAATAAATAAAAGGACTGCTGGATCCGCCGGCAATCAGTGCTGCACAATACGGAAGCAATAACAAAATCATTAAAGCGCCTACCAGTATCGGGACCGGTTCCCGGCTGCTGATGAAAATTTTAATTCCTGAAATATCGCGGGGCATAAAGAATACGGTAGCGGCTATCAGCATAAAAAGAAGGTTGCGGTAGTTCAACGCCAAACTCAATTCGTAGCAAAGCGGCAAATCCGAGGCAGTGAACATCGTCCCCACATATCCGATTGCCTGTGAGATGTCTTCGGATCGGAAAAGCACCCAACCCACGGCAACGATCACCAATGTGACTACGCGGCGAATAGCGATATATTTCTCAGATGGGATGTTGCGAATACCGCTGAGTCGTTCCACAACCAGGAATACACCATGGTAAACGCCCCAGATGAGAAACGTCCAATTGGCACCATGCCAGAGCCCGCAAAGGAGACAGATGACCGCCATGTTCAGGCAGGTTCTCACGAGTCCTCGGCGGTTGCCGCCAAGGGGAATATAGAGGTAGTCCCTGAACCAGCGGCTCAGAGTGATGTGCCAACGGCGCCAAAAATCCGTTATGCTTACAGCGGAATAAGGCCGATTGAAATTCTCCGGAAATTTGAAGCCAAAAAGCATGCCAAGACCGATGGCCATGTCCGAATATGCTGAAAAATCGAAATAAATTTGAAGAGTGTAGGCCATCGAACCCAGCCAAGCAACCTTGGTATCAAGCAATTCCAAGTCAAGGCCAAATATAACGTCCGCAACCTGACCGCAGGCATTGGCGATCATCACTTTTTTCGCCAACCCCCAGCAGAAGCGCACGGTTCCCACATAAAATAGATCCCACGATTCTCTGCGTCCTCTCAGCTGACGGCTGATAGTGCTGAACCGAACAATCGGTCCTGCAATCAACTGTGGAAACATGGCGATATAAAGGGCAAAATCAATAACGTTATCAAGCGCTGGGCTCTCTTCCCGGTACACGTCAATAATATAGCTGAGTTTTTGGAACGTAAAAAACGAAATCCCAATAGGCAGTATAACGTCCTTCCATTCGAGAGAAACGATCCTAAAATTTATAAGTATGCTGTTTAGCTCCGCAACAAAGAAATTAGCGTATTTGAAATAGGCCAGGAGTCCTATGTTAATAAGCAGTGAGAAACATAGCCACACCAGCTTGAGTCGCGGTTTGTGATTGATCAAGCGACCCAGCATATAATCGGCGAGACTGGAGATGATAAGGATGACAAGAAAACCGGCGGCGCCATACAGGTAAAAAAGGTAGCTGAAAAAAAGAAGAACCGTGTTGCGCAGTCTTTTGGGGAAAAGTATTCCCTGGGCGTAATAGAAGATGATTACTGCCGGGAGAAAACCGAAAAGGAAAAAAGTGCTTGAAAATACCATCTGAAGTTCTTAACCCGTTCTACCCATCTATTCCTCGGATTGTGCAAGTTGCAGCCAAATATAGCGGTTGTCATAAATTACGATAACCTTATGTAATTATTTATAAAAATTATCACTTATTATTGATCTGGACGCAACGAAACATATTTATGACAACCGGTACAAATGCCATCATAACTCAAATGTAACAGTATATCAAAATTTGCTTGTAGATGATTGGGAAATTTACAAAACGGGGAGGATAGCTATCAAAATGGAAACTAATTAATGAGGGCCAAAACCACAGTTATATTATCATATCCACCAGCATCGTTAGCTTTCTCGATCAGCTCTTGGGCTTTGGATTGGATATCTCTATCGGAACACAGAATTTCCTGAATCTGATCATCGCGGACCAAATCGGTTAGTCCGTCTGAGCAGAGCAGAAACAAATCCTCTGAGTTGGTTTTTCCTTTTAAGAGATCGGGATCAATCTCTTCCGTTAGACCTACAGCACGAAAGATGACATTGCGCAGCGGATGCTGTTTAATGTTTTCCCGAGATATTAACCCCTCATCTAACTGCTGCTGGACGAGAGTGTGGTCTTGGGTGAGTTGTTCCAGTAGACCTTTTCTCAAACGATAGGTGCGACTGTCTCCTATATGCCCCAAAATAAAATCTTCATCTGAAAATGCCAAAAGTTCCGCCGTACACCCCATCCCTTTATGTTTGGGATTGTGAATCACATGTTTGTGTATATTTACATTTGCTAACTGAAAGGCTCTTTGAACTCGAGATTTAATATTATTTGCAGATCGTTTGGTTTTACCTGAGAAAATTTCTTGCGTGCTTTCGGCAAAAATTCTACTGGCCAGTTCTCCTGCCGCGGCACCGCCGACACCGTCAGCTGCAAGACAATAATCCTGCTCAGGGTTTATCACAAAGACATCCTCATTTTTAGTCCGTTTATGTCCGATATCGGTTTTACCGGCAAAAATTTTGTGGGACATTTCGACCCCTCCGGTCGCAGTCTACTTCAGTTGTGAGGAGTTATCACTTTTCTTAAAATTTTTTCTCATAAAATCTGCAAGGTCGGATGTGTCAAACGGTATGTGATGCTCTTTTTTAAATGCCGCCAACTCCCGATACAAATCTGAAGCACTCTGATATCTTAGATCTTGTTTCTTCTCCAGGCATTTCATCACAATACGATTTAGTTCTGCGGGGATTTCCGGCATTACATTGTTTAACGGATCGATATCCATTTTTGGTATCAACCGGATAGCTTCAATATCGGATTTAAAGCTGTACACTCTCTTTCCGGTAAGCGTTTCATAAAAGACAAGTCCCAAGGCATAAATGTCGGCCCTGCGGTCACTTGGTTCTCCTAATGCCTGTTCGGGGGATAAATAGGCCAATTTACCCTTGACAACACCGGCTTGGGTTAAACTGGGCTCTGACTTTGCTTTGGAAATTCCAAAATCGCTTATCTTTACCTCACCTTGATAGGAGATGAGCATATTTTGCGGGCTAATATCTCGATGAACAATATTAAGGGCCTCTCCGGTGGTGTCATCCTGTTTCG
>JASFJP010000303.1:0-6123 GCA_050121225.1 Desulfobacterales bacterium | reverse complement strand
GCCTGGGAAGATACCTCCCACACATTTATTGAAGTTCCGAATGAATTAGTCCCAGCTGTACGAGAATTGCTTGCCAAGAAGGTTGCCTGATCATTTTAGACGAATTCAGAAAGCCGCTTCAACGAATACATTCCCTCCAGGCCCTTGATCGGCTTAGGTTTGTTCTCATGCTTTGAGTAAAACAAATGCTTAAATCGCTGGTAATTTTCAGATACAAACTCCTTTGATCCAATAATTCCCGAATCTGTAGAATAGCGAGTGCGATACTTGAAGCGGCTGATCCGGCTGATTTGAAAATCTTTTTTACGCTCTTTTGCGACAACTTTAGGATCAATGACACCGGCTTGCATTTTGTCGGGGCGGTTAATCGCCCCAGCTTCATATACATATCTGCGATACCTTCTGATTCTTTCTTTTTTGCTTTTAACGTTGAACTCTTCTAATCCAAAATCAGTGGACAAAAACTGGTCTTTGTTTTCGGTCTGAAGATGATAGCCAAGCGAATTCCAGCGATAGTTTTCAGGACGGTCAACTATGCCGGCACGTAGCGGATTTAGGTCGATGTACGCCAAACAGTTGACCAGTGTTTCACCTTTATCGACAATGACGCTTTTGAAACGGTCTCCCCAAAAATAACCTCGGCGGTTATGCCGCCGGTTATAAAACCTGGCAAAGCCGACTTTGATCTCTCGCATAAACTCAGAAAGACTTGACAGTTTCTCACGCCAATAGGGGATCTGACCTTCGGCAAATTCCCGGCTGTCACCATAAAATACTTCAAATCGATTTTGAATTGCTTCATCTGTAAATCGGTTATCAGGAATCATTTTCACCAGCAAATGGAAATGATTGCCCATCAGGCAAAAGCCTATGATTTCGGTAAAATATAGCACTGAGAATCGTTTAATCAAATCCAGAAAAAAGTCTTTGTCGACATCCTTCATCGGAAAACCATCCAGCGCTGTACGGGACATAACGTGATAAACGGCTTTCTCGTCAGAAATGATCAATCGTGATGTCCTTGGCATTTTCAGCCCCCCCCCTTTCCTGCGCCTTCTTCAAAGTTATTATGATACTGATAAACAATGCAATTTACCTTGTCTTGTCAATTATTATTTACCTGTCCCTATATTTTCCCCTATCTTTTCCTTTTTTTTAATAGCCTTGAAAAAATGCAGATTTATTTGATTCATTAACGAAGGATTAATTAAAATTTCGTAGAAATGTACATGTTGATATACGCGTTTTATTTTAACATACCCGATTAAATCCTAAATGTATAATATAATACAACGGAGGCACCCATGACAATAAAAGTCACAATAGAGGTTCCAGATGTTGCGTTTACGGTACTCCGCACCGATCCTGCTAACTTTGTTAGAGAAATGCGGCTTGCCGCCGCTGTAAAATGGTATGAAATGGGGAAAGTGTCTCAATCCAAAGCTGCGGAATTTACTGGCTTGAGTCGCCAAGAGTTTCTGGATGTGCTTTAGCGCTTTAACGTTTCTCCTTTTCAAATGCCCCCGAACGAACTCAGAGAGGAAATGGTCGATGCCTAAAAAGTGGGTTGTTAATACCTCACCCATTATATCGTTAACCAGTATAAAGAAAGTTTCTTTTTAAATCGAATTATGTGATGAACTGCTTATTCCCAAAGGAGTTGCTGAGGAGATCGATCGAGGGCCTAAAGATGATCCGGTAAAAATATGGCTTCAACAAGTTGGAGGGGCTTATGTAAAGGACATCGGATCGATAGAAACTGTCATCTGTGCCTGGGATCTTGGTCGAGGTGAGACAGAAGTCATAAACTGGGCATATACAAATCCCGGTTGGACACCGGTTCCTGACGACCGGGCAGCGAGAAACTGTTTACATTCTCTGAATAGGAGGGTTTTAGGCACAATCGGAATAATTTTAATGGCCAAGAAAGAACAGAAAATTGAACTGGTCAATCCTCTTTTAAATCAATTGGATAAAATTGGATTCGGTTTTCCACAGTCTAAATCTCAGGGTAATTCAGGATAGCAGGTTTTACCTATCAAATTACCATTACAGCATTCCCATTTTATAATCTCAGAAATGTATTATCTTCTTACTCATTAGTCGTTTTATTCTTCTGAATCTAAAGAGTTCTCCTGTTCTTTTTCGCCTTAGAAAAAGTGTTAGCTTAAAACACCAAAGCAGCAATTAGAGGAACCCATGCGAAAAAAATTAATATACTTTTTGGTGGTACTTTCAACGGTTTTTTTCACTGTTGGGCTGTTACTGTTCTCGCAGCTGAGAAACGGCGGGGAAAATAGTGCTGGATACGCACTGGCACGAACACCCTCAAAGACACCGATCCCCGTGGTAGTCGCCACGGCAATAACCGAACCGTTCACGGAAACATTGGAGGCACTTGGCACGGCCAAGGCAAATGAGTCGGTGGAAATCACCCCCACTTTGGAAGAACGAGTTGTCGACATTTTTTTTGAAGACGGTGACGCTGCCCGTAAAGATCAAGTCCTGGTCAAGCTGGACGACAGCGAAGCCCGATACCTGCTGGCAGAGGTCAGCGCCAAGCTCCGGGAGCAACAAAAGCAGTTTGAAAGAATTAGCAAGTTGGCAAAGACGAACTCCACCTCACGATCCAGGCTGGATGAAGAGCAAGGTCTGCTGGAGATCGCCAGGGCTAAAGTGGCGCATCTGAAAGCCCAACTTCTGGATTACACAATTCGGGCCCCCTTTTCCGGAATTTTAGGCACCCGCCAAATCAGCAACGGTGCCGTGGTGGATTCGGACACGGTGATTACCACCTTGGATGACACCACCGTCATCAAGCTCGACTTTACCATACCGGAAACTTACCTCGGCGTTCTGGGAAACGGAATGAACGTTATGGCACAAAGTCCCGCATACCCTGATCGCAACTTCAACGGGACGGTAACCGCCATCAGCAGCCGCGTCGATCCTGAGACGCGCACCTTGACGATCCGCGCCCAAATTCCCAATCCGGATCGGTTGTTGAAACCGGGCATGCTGCTGACCGTAAATCTTGTCAAAGACCGTTCCCAATCGCTGATCATCCCGGAGGAAGCCGTGATCCTGGAAAAAGATAAAAAATTCGCGCTGGTGGTAACGGCCGAAAATACGGTCGAGAAAAAAGAGATCGTCACGGGCCGTCGAAGCCCGGGAAAGATTGAAGTCATCAGCGGTTTGAATGCCGGGCATCGGGTGGTCATAGAGGGCATTACCCGCGTCAGGCCGGGCATTTCCGTCAACGTGGTCGAAACTCGCAATGCTGTGGGCCTTCCCGGTTAGCTCAGAAATTAGGTGTCTGCAATGTTCCTATCCGATGTGTCCATCCGGCGCCCGGTTCTGGCCACGGTTTTCAGCCTGTTGCTGATCGTGTTCGGCATCATCAGCTTTGAGCGATTGCCGGTAAGGGAATTTCCGGATATCGACCCGCCGGTGGTCTCCGTGGAAGCGAGATACCCCGGTGCGGCCGCAACGGTTGTTGAGACTCGCGTGACTCAGATCGTTGAAGATGCCATCAGTGGGACCGAAGGCATTCGCTCCATTGATTCCGAAAGTCGTGACGGGATTTCCGAAGTTACAGTAGAATTTTATCTCGACCGGGATTTGGAAGCTGCAGTAAACGACATTCGGGACCGTGTTTCCCGCATTTTAGACAACCTGCCGGACGAGGCCGACCCTCCTGAAATCTTTAAAGTCGATTCCAACAGCAGCGTCATCATGTGGTTGAATCTGGTCAGCAATCGATTGGATGGACTGGAGTTGACCGATTATGCCGAACGTTACCTGGTGGACCGATTTTCGGTGCTGGATGGCGTCGCTCGGGTCTTTGTCGGCGGCGCTCGCCGCTACGCCATGCGGATCTGGCTCGACAGACAGGCCATGGCTGCTCAGGACATCACTGTTGCCGACGTCGAGCAGGCATTACAAAACCAGAATGTGGAGCTTCCCGCAGGCCGCGTGGAATCGACCCGCAAAGAATTCACCGTTCGGGTGACGCGTTTATTTAATTCCGCTGAAGATTTCGGACGGTTAGTGGTTCGGCAGGGGCGCGACAGCCACCTGATCCGTCTGAGAGACATTGCGCTTGTGGAAAGGGGAGCCGAAGACGACCGCAGTGTTCTGCGTGGCAACCGTATCCCGATGGTGGGTCTCGGAATCGTGAGACAATCCAAAGCCAACACCCTCGATGTGGCCCATGCCGTCAAAAAGGAAGCTGCACAGGTCAACGAAACCCTGCCCGAGGGGATGCAGTTGATTCAAAGTTACGACACTTCCGTGTTCATCGAGGCGTCAATTCTGGAGGTATACAAAACCCTGGCCATCACCGCTGTTCTGGTGGTGGCGGTTTTGTTTCTGTTTTTAGGCAGCCTGCGGGCCACTCTTGTGCCAGCCGTTACCGTGCCGGTGTCCCTGATTGCCACCTTTGCCGTTTTGTCGATCATGGAATTCACGATCAACCTGCTGACATTGCTGGCCATGATTCTGGCCATCGGTATGGTGGTGGACGATGCCATCGTCGTCCTGGAAAATATCTTTCGCCGCATACAGTTGGGAGAACCGCCCCTGCTGGCGGCACTCAAGGGAGCACGCCAGGTCGGCTTTGCCGTGGTTGCCACGACCCTGGTGCTCGTGGCGGTTTTCGTGCCGATTACCTTTATGCAGGGCAACACCGGTCGTCTCTTTTCGGAATTCGCTATCGCGCTGGCAGGCGCTGTTTGCCTCTCGAGTTTGGTTGCACTGACCCTGTCTCCAATGATGTGTTCCCGGATATTGAAACCACGACCTTCGGGTATTTCTTCGAAACAGCCTCGGCTGACAGGCCTGCAGGAAGCGGCCGCAAAACGTTACGGCCGGTTGTTGGTGAAACTGATGCAACACAAGTGGGTTGTCGCCGTGGTATTTTCGATAATTTTAGGTTCAATACCCTTGTTTTACTCTCTAATCGATCAAGAATACGCTCCCTTGGAGGATCGTGGCGCATTTTTTGTGATTGCCGACGGTCCTGAGGGCGCAAGTTTCGATAAATCCTACGAAATGCTGGAGCGCATGGAAGAAGTCCTGATGCCGCTCTACGAAAAGGGCGAAGCGACCCGCGTGCTGCTGCGGCTGCCGGCTTCTTTTTCAAGCACCAACGAAGTCAACAGTGTGCGGGGGATCGTGGTGCTCAGTCAGTGGTCGGAGCGCAACCGTTCCATGCAGGAGATTATGCAGGATGTCAATCGTAAGCTGGCTGCTCTGCCTGGGTACCGGGCCTTTTCGGTGGCGCGTCGTGGTCTGGGAGGCGGGGCCGGGAAGCCGGTAGAATTCGTATTGGGTGGAAGCGACTATGATGAACTGGCCCGCTGGCGTGATATCCTGATCGAACGTGCCGGGGAAAACAGCGGGCTTTCCAACCTGGAAAGCGATTACAAAGAAACCAAGCCGCAATTGGAAGTCATCATCGACAAAGATCGGGCCGCCGATGTGGGGGTGAGCATTGCTCAAATCGGTCGAACCCTGGAAACCATGCTCGGATTTCGACAGGTGACCACTTACATTGATCGTGGCGAAGAATACGATGTAATACTTGAAGGAAAAAACGAGCAAAAGCGCACACCCACGGATATCCGCAACATCTACGTCCGATCGGAAACCGGCCGTGGTGAACTGATTCCACTCTCCAGTCTGGTGTCCTTAAGAGAATTTGCCGATTCAGCAGCTAAGAACCGGTTCAACCGCTTAAGGGCCGTCACCCTTTCTGCAACCCTCCAGGACGGCTACTTGCTTGGAGATGCGCTCGCGTATTTGGAAAAAATTACGCGAGAGGAACTTGGCAGCGCACCGGTCATCGACTTCAAGGGGCAGTCTCGTGAGTTTGTGGACGCTTCTCGTGCACTGGTCTTTGCATTCGGTCTCTCCTTGCTGGTCGTGTTTCTGGTGCTGGCGGCACAGTTTGAAAGTTTTGTACATCCCCTCACGATCATGCTGACGGTGCCGCTGGCGGTGGCAGGCGCCCTGGTAGGGCTATACCTTGCCGGAAGCTCTCTCAATGTTTACAGCCAGGTCGGCATTCTGGTGCTCATCGGATTGGCGGCCAAAAACGGCATTCTGATCGTTGAGTTTGCC
>JASFJP010000302.1:0-6157 GCA_050121225.1 Desulfobacterales bacterium | reverse complement strand
GATGCAGCGTGTCGACCCGTTCCTGGTCGGCTTCGTGAATCTGATTGACCAGATGGGTGGCGACACCGAGTGTAACCAGCAGGATCATAATGATGCTTGCCGCCAAAATTCCCGTAAACGCCCAGGTCGTTTTGTACCAAGGCTGAACGCGTTCGCTTTGTCGTTGGATCAGCATCAGGATGTAAGGGGTATCCGGGATATAGGCATAACCAATCACGATTCGATTGTTTTTATTATCGATGCTTTCGAAAACCCGCGTCTTCGGAGAGTATTCCGGCACCGCCATCGAAATTTTGTTATAGAGCGGCCCATAATATCGGGAAGGGGTCTGCAACACCCCGTCGCGGTTGATAATGAAAAGATCTCCCTTGGTGCCCACATCAATTCGGGCGATAGATTCCGTGAGTTGTTCCGGCTTGAGAACCGCGTGGAGTACGAAGAAGGCGCCGTCCGCCAATTCGCGCTTGACCGCAAAATCAACATGGGGTTCGTTGCGCGTTCCCTTGACCAAATCACTAATATAGACACCACGGTTCAGGACTTCACGAAACCAGGGTTGCTGGCTGTGATCCAAGCCTTGCATTTGATGCGAACCGGCATGTGATATTTGTTTC
The DNA here is from genome assembly GCA_050121225.1 of Desulfobacterales bacterium. Lineage (GTDB taxonomy): Bacteria > Desulfobacterota > Desulfobacteria > Desulfobacterales > JAFDCJ01 > JAFDCJ01. The sequence goes on along the minus strand of JASFJP010000302.1, from coordinate 5,543 downwards.
CCGGTGCTGACGATAACACCCAAATCGGAGAATCCACCGAACCTCTTATTGAGATTTTCCAAAATGTCGGCAAGACGGGCGGGATTCTTCAGTGTTTCCAGCCTATGATCATGGGCAATAAAATCCAGCACCGATCTGCGTTCGGTGAGAAACAAAGAAACCGATCGCCAGGAATTCGAAACAAGCTGGGACGTGCGCAGCACCAATTCCGACTCGATGGTTTCCATTGTAAGCCGATATCCGGAAAGGGCCCAGATGATTAAGGGAACGAGTGCGACGATTGCCGTTACCAGTATTGCCCGCTTCCAAATCCGCAGAAAGTCAAAGTGGTGTTTGTAAGGTCCGGCAGTGACATCTTTGTGATCCAGAAAGCTGGGTTTTAATTTTTTAAGGAAAGGCATGGTTGCGTGTCTCGAAATCTCAACATTATAATAATATCGTTTTTTTTATAACAATTCGTGAATATTCGTACCAATTCGTGGTTAACTATTGTGAAATGGCTAGTATCATACATTTTTTTAAACCAAAATCTAAAACCCACAATCCGAAATCGATGGACTCAATCTTTACATTCCTTTTTCCGCCGGATCTTTTCATTGGCTTCCTGGATGGTTTCGCTAAGGATATCGATATCCAGGGGTTTTTGCAGGTAGGCAAAAGCGCCCAGATCAATACATAACTGTCGGTCTTCCTCGTTGCCGTGTCCGGTGAGAATGATCACCTCGATTTCCGGGCGGGTTTCTTTAACTTTGCGTAAAACCTCCAGGCCATCAATCCCGGGCATTTTTAGGTCTACGATCATTACATCCGGCTCATCCTCTTTGATCAATTCGAGGGCTGACTCACCATCATAGGCTACAGCCGGACCCATATCGCGCAGGATCAGTCGTTCGGACAGGGTTTGGACGAATTCGCGTTCGTCGTCCACCAGCAACACTTTAGACGGCATTTCAAAATCGTGCTTGCGATAGATATCCGATTTGTGAAATTCTTTACCTACTTTTGTTTTCACTGATTTAACACCGGCAACCTGCTCTGTGATGGCTTTGAGTTCATCCTGCAGACGGCCCAGCATAAGTACATGTTTATTGATGGTTAGCGTGATATGACCATTTTTGACATGTACTTCTACGTTATGACCTTCCCGGGCTAATGCCACACCCGTTTTGGCCGCCAGACGATAGTCCGCCATTGCCTTTCTCGAACTTTCGGTTGATCTGACCACATCTTTGGCGGCATTATCCACTATGAGGGCGGCCGCATCCTGCACAGACATTTTATCAACCGGAATGACGATGTCATACAGATCAGGGTCCCAGGGATCACTGTTGCCAAAAAGTGAATCAATCCAGAAGGAACAATCTCTTTCATGCTGTTGAACCAGTTTGGCGGCATCTTTTTCCGAAATGCCCCGCTGCTCGGCTGCAGTTGCAGTTCTGTAATTCTGGGGTGCAATTAAACACACCCTGAGGGCATGGCTTATGGTTGCTGGGATAAGCTGTCCGGAAAAGCAAGTGATTAAGGCGTTGTCGGTTGTGATCAAATCGGCAACCGCGAGTTTGAGAAACGCAATGGAACGCTCCTTCTCATTGTTAAATCTATTGAAAACCGACGTCCTGGCCGAAAAGGCCCGCACAATTTTGTTTTCCTCCATTTCGGACAACCGGCTGGCCTCGGCAACGGCGTCGTTGTCGGTAATCAGCTTATATCCCGTACGCGAAATTACCTCCTCGATGATAGGATTTTCGTTGCAGAAGCTGCCGCTAAATATGGTGATGATAGACATTTCATCCTCCATTTAGAAACGTTCATTAGCGTTGTGTCCTATATATTATTCGTTATTTGGTGCTTAAAATTTACCACATTCAGGTAACGCGACATACCGTCTGTAACGGACAATTCGTTTCATCTTTGCCACTGTGCGTTAGCGGATGAATAGCACTGATGGCAGCCTCAATGGTCGGATAGATATGGTCTTCGCCAATTTTTACAATTAAATGCGTTCGGGTCAGGACTTTCATGACGGAGCGGTTCACCGCGCTAAGCGAAATATCAATGCCGGCGCTTCTGACTCGGTCGATGGTTAAAGATAAGGCCTCTTCACCGGATGCGTCAATATCGTTAATGCTGCCGGCGGAGATGATGATGTGTTTCAGCCTTTTCTTCATACGCCGCCGATTTCTGATCTGATCTTCCAGGTAACTGGCATTTGCGAAGAAAAGCGGACCATCAAAGCGGACCACGTCAATATACTTGCACTCCTCCAGGCCGCTGGCAACGGCATCGTGCAGTGCCCGGTCAACATCTAAGGAAAGATCGACAACTTTCGGACGCATGTTCTTGTAGAGAAAAACAAGGATGGAAAGGCTGACGCCCACCACAATGCCCCGGTCCAGGTGTGGTGCAAACACGAGGGTGCAGGCAAAAGTAATAATGGATATCGCACCGTCATGCCATTGCGCCTGCCAGGCGTGAACAAAACCCTTAACGTTGATCAACCCGACCACTGCCATCATAATAATAGCGGCTAGCACGGCTTGGGGCAGATGGTAAAAAAGCGGCGTCAGAAACAAAAGGACGATAACCACGGTCAGGCTGCTGAAAACGTTGGAAAAACTGGAAATAGCTCCGGCTTGCAGGTTAACGGCTGATCTGGAAAATGATCCCGACGTCGGGTAGCTTTTAGCCACAGCGCCGCACATATTGGCTAATCCCTGACCAATGAGCTCCCGATTGGGATCGATTCTTTGACCAGTCTTGGCGGCCATTGCTTTGGCAACCGAGATGGCCTCCATAAATCCCAGTAGCGAAATGATAACCGCAAAGGGTAAAAGGTGCCCGATAATATGATAGTCAATTTCAGGAATGGAGAATGCAGGCAATCCGGGGGGAACCGTGCCGATTACCTCCCCACCGGCTGTCAGTTTTAGTCGATGGGTGAGAAGCGGGGTATTGCCTACCTCAAACTGCCAACTACGCCCGTCACCTTCCATTTTCTCCGGGATTTCACCGGCCGGATAGAATTTAGGGGTTGCGGCGGGCTGTCTGACGCCATTAAAACGCAGGCTGCGCAGAATTTTTCTATGGTTTCGGGCCTGACTTTTATACTGCTCGATCTGGACGCTGATGCGCTCCACTGCATATTTATTATCGAGCGCTTCAAGTGGATCCTGAAATCGTTCCTTGGCTTTAAGATCCCTGAGCAAAGCAGCGCGTTTCTCAGAAAGCAGCGTTATAGAAGTGACGGCGTGGTTGAATTTTGAGATCTCCCCGCTCGTTTTTGCAGAACTGATGTCCGCAATATTCACAACCGCCTTCTGCTCAAATCCAACCGCCCAGGAAAGGACGGTTGTAACCACCACTGCGATTAGGACATTTGGCATCCTGGGGGAAATTCGCTTTAATCCATACATAATGGTGAAGGCCAGTGATGCCATCAACAGCGTTGGCCAGTGCGTATGATACCAGGCCGCTATGATCGTATTGTAGATCGTTTCGAAATGGTGCGGGGACTTGTCCACATGAACGCCGAGTAATTTTGGCAGCTGCGATGTGGCAATGATAAGCGCTGCGGCATTGCTGAATCCGTTCACCACCGGATGGGAGATAAAATTGACAACCAGTCCGAGTCTCAGCACCCCAAGGCTAAATTGGAACGTGCCGACCAGCAGAGCCAGCAAAATGGCGTAGGCGATGTATTGCGGACTACCGGATGTGGCCAGCGGCTCGAGGCTGGTTGCGGTTAAAAGCGAAACTACTGCCACCGGACCGGTGGATAGTTGGCGGCTGGAGCCGAATAAGGCTGCGATCATCGGTGGCAGAAAAGACGCATACAGTCCGTAATAAGGCGGCAGTCCGGCCAGTTCGGCGTAGGCCATAGATTGGGGGATGAGGACCAGCGCCACGGTCAGCCCGGCGACGATATCGGCTTTAAAGCTCTTGCTGCTGTAACCTTTTTCCGAAAAAAACCTAATTGCGTTTGATAAAATTGCCTGTTTTTTGGACATAACCATCTACACCAGCTAACTGAGCGCTCAGCCAGTTAATATGCGCCTTAAATGCGATGGTCAAGAAAAACTTGCCCCATCGACAATTTTCGACCTTGAACTTAGGATAACGAATACCGGCTGGTGTTTGACACGTTCAAAAAAGTATTTATTTTGGGCAAGTGTCTGCGAACCATGGGAATTCAAGGTGCGAATTCAACTCGATTAAGGAAATAATTCCAATTTGAAGAGAGGTTCGATGAGAGCCATGTTGCCTGAAAAAGCTCGACTTTTGAAGGGCCTAAGAAATGCTAAATTTAATGTGCCCGATCTCATATACGTTTCAGCTGCCGATTTTAAAAATGAGAATTTTGCGGCTTTAGAGACTTTCCTCGATCGACACCGTGAAGGCTTTAAGGTCATTGCCCGCAGTGCACATCCCCAAGAGGAATACTTCAAAGGCGGTACCTTCGATTCTCTAGAGATCTATGCCGACCTGGGAGGGATCAAATATGCCAGGAAAAAAATCATCAATCTGGCAAATACGGCCAAACAGCTCTCAATCAGAAGACAGCAAAAATTCAGCAAAGCGCCGGATATTGATCTGGAGAACATGGGAGTGATCGTCATGCCGTTTATCAGCGGCACAAGCGTCATGGCAAAAATGCTGGGAAACCATTGGGAGTTTGGATACTGCCGGAATCGGAGTCACAAGGTCCAACGAGAACCCTATATTACCAGAACTCCGCATGACATCCGATTGCTTCAATTATCCGAAAAAATTCAAAAGTATTTAGGATTTCGCTGTGAAATAGAATATGTGGTTTCCGAGGAAGGAGAGATTTTTGTTGTCCAGGCCAAAGACATTTCTCACATCGAAACACTTGAATTTAAAGAAAGTGAAAGATCAATTCGTCTTGATGGGGTGCGCAGGGTCAGGAGGAATCATAATTTCCGGGAAAGACCGGTATATGTGATGGACAATAAAAGGTTTTATTTAAGAATTATCAGCAAATGCGAAGAATTTGTGCTGGGCAATGAAGAATCCAAACCGACCCTTGAGGAGATTCTTGAAATTGTCGCCGCTTACCAATCGGAGCTCGAAAAATTTTCTTTAAAACACCAACGGTTTTGTGTACTGGGTTTATCTATCCAAGAACCGGAAGAGCTATACCAGATTGCCAATCACTATCTGGATGATTATCCGGAAATGCAATCCATACTCTCCCGGGCTCTGCATGATAATTTATACAAAATTGATTACTTTTTATCTGAAACCGACACTCTGATCGCTAAAGATAAAATAAGGATGAATCTTTGCGGGCATGATGCTTATGGTATTGATACCGTGCGCAATCCTATGTGGTCCGTATTCTGGAAAATGGAAAAACACGAGAAAATGGTAAATGATTTCAAATGGCGGGGATTCAAGACCGGAGATATTATCGGGATAGAAATTGATTCGGATGAAAAACCGATCGTTTATCGGCTGTAAGGGATTTTGGGTTTAAGGGTTCCGCCCAGCCACCCGCCTGAAGAGCGGCTAGTTAGATCTGA
>JASFJP010000301.1:0-6175 GCA_050121225.1 Desulfobacterales bacterium | reverse complement strand
GAGGCAAAGAAGGATGAAGATAGACTTTAGGGTTTAAAGGGCCAGAAGTTCCGTGGGGGTCCGGAAGAACCTTGAAATTAGAACATCTGAACAAATTTTGATATAACTCTCTTGTGAAACCTAAACCCAGAACCTTTGAACCCTAGCATCATCTGGAGGTTAGCATGATTGCAGAAGCCGTACTATACAGCAAGAATCAAAACGTTGGGATTATCACCCTTAACCGACCGGAGCGCCTTAATGCCATAACCAGGGATCTCATAAACGGACTCATAGCGCAACTCAAAAAGGCAAGGCAGGATGAGGAGGTATTCTCGGTTATCTTAACGGGAGCAGGCAGGGCGTTTTGTGCGGGGGAGGACCTGAAAGAAACATCCGCTGGAAAAAGCGTCGAGGACTGGATTGAATAAACAGAGGGGCTCCAGGAAGTGCAGCGTGTGATCATGGCTTTAGGAAAACCTTTAATAGCCGCAATCCGGGGTTATGCACTGGGAGGCGGGTGTGAATTCGCTATGAGCTGTGACATAAGGATAGCTGCTGAAGATGCCAATATCCCTTAAACTTTCCAGAATTGCCATTGACCAGGGATTGCACTCAAGTTTCGAGCAGACACTAGAACTAGAAGCCAGCCATCTTTTAAGCTGTGTGGGAGCTCAAAACCAGAAAGAGTTTGTCGAGAGAAAACTCGAGAAGATGAAGGAAAAGCGATGAGAAAACGCCTCAGGACGAGTGAGAAATGAAGTCTATATGGTATTTGGGGATTGATGTGTACTTTGACTAGAATGCATAATGCATCTTAAAAATATGATGCGGTTATTCCGAAAGCTCAAGTGAGTCCCCCATCCGCGAAGCGGCTCACCGTCAAAGTCCATTCCAAGAGAAGTCACTTGGTCTCTATAGATAACCAGAAAATATAAGTTAGTGGGGATTATTGAATCACTATGTATCAAAACACCTATGATGTAATTATCGTAGGCGGCGGCATCATGGGTTCCTCCATCGCATACTCTCTAATGAGCAACGACGATAGACTCAAGGTGGCCGTGGTCGAAATGGATCCGACCTATACTCGCGCGTCGAGTACGCTATCCATGGCCAACGCACGCATACAATTCAGCCTCAAAAAAAATATCCAAATCTCACAGTATGCATTTGAGGTCCTGGAACGCTTCGAGGAGAAAATGGCCGTCGGCGAAGATAAGCCGAATATCGCTTTCCGCGGTGAAGGTAATCTTTTTTTGGCGGATGAATCTGGCTGCAGTGCCGCCAAAGAAGCCTTGGATTTGCAAAAAAGTCTAGGATGCAATGTAGACTGGTGGTCACCGGGAAAAATAAAACAGCGCTATCCGCTTTATAATATGTCCGGCCTGGTAGGTGGTACTTTCGGGCCTGAGGAAGGACATTTTGATGCCTATGCCGTGCTCATGGGATTTAAGGCCAAGGCCAGATCACTGAGCGCGGAATACATCAAAGACGAGGTGGTTGCGCTCATGTCTGCCGGCGGAAGTATCACCGGTGTTAAATTGGCTTCTGGCGGAAAATTGATATCCAAATTTGTAATTAACTGCGCCGGTGCGTGGGCGGCCAAGGTGGCCCAGACGGCCGGCGTAGAGCTTCCCGTTGAACCGGTCAAGCGGCAGGTCTTCGCACTGAATCCGGCTGTGAAGCCGAATGGACCGCTTCCGCTGACCATTCTACCTTCGGGTCTTTATTTTCGAACAGAGACGGGCGGTCAGATTCTGTTGGGAAAGTCGATGGACGAGGATCCGATTGGGTTCGATTTTAATTGGGACGACAAGAGGTTCACTGAGATCCTCTGGCCTGAGCTGGCCGAGTTTGTTCCCGCATTCGATACGCTTAAACTCATCCGGGGCTGGGCCGGGCTTTATGCGGTTAATACGCTCGATGGTAACGCTATTCTGGGCGAATGGCCTGATCTTAAGGGATTTTTTCTGGCCAACGGATTTTCCGGCCATGGGCTCCAGCAAGCCCCGGCCGTAGGTCGTTATCTATCCGAGCTGATTTTCGGCATACCGCCAACACTAGACTTGTCGATTTTCCGCCCCGAACGTATTTTGGAAAATAAGCCTTTGAGTGAAGGTGGGCTGGTATAATACCCTTTAGATATTTTATTTTCCTTTCATTAATGGCAAGACGATGCCTATACGCTTTTTGTTTGCACGCAACAAAAGTTCCTGAGCCATGGCTACATCATGAATTGCCATTCCGTAATTGTGATCCATGATACGTTCTTCCTCATTTTGACGGCCGGGTTTTTTTCCGCAAACGATTTCTCCCAGCTCTGCATATAGTTCTGGAAGTCTTTTATAATAGCCGCCTTCACGCTGCTGGGCGAGCCTAAACTGTTCCCAGTGGTCGACCACAAACTTGTCCACCCGCTGAAGGGTATCTTTCTCCCACCCCCGGGTGTGGACCGGCAGAATCAGTGCCCCTTTCTTCACCCATGCTTTTTTGAAAATCGGCCGTGAAAGTTTTCCGGTTGCAGTCACAATGATGTCCGCGCCTTCAATAGCATCTTTGGCTGAGTTGGCGGCTTCGATGTCCATCGAAAGTTTTTGGCGTATGTCGGATATGTAGCCTTTCAAAATATCTGCATTAACATCAAACACCTTTATTTGTCGAAGACTGGGAAGTATCTCTGAAAGGGCCAGCGCATTTGCGCGCCCCTGCACCCCAGCGCCAACAATACCAATGGTTTTTGCTGCTTTTCTGGCCAGATATTTGGTTGCTACCGCTGAAACCGCACCTGTCCGGATTTGGGTAATCCAGCTGCAGTCCATCACTGCCGTCGGTTGGCCTGTTTTTACATCGTTGAGAATCATGAGTCCCATAATGGACGGAAGTTTGTAGCGGTAATTGCCGGGAAAACCACTGACCCATTTGAGGCCGGCCGCCTTTTGCCGCGGGAGATAACCCGGCATGGCATGAATAAAAGCATCTTGTTGTGGATGTATACCCGGCTTCGGTGGATTTTCAAAATGTCCGCGTCCGTGTTCTCTTAAGACATTTTCTACAATTGTAATCGCCTCACCCATAGACATATTAAGACTGACAATGTCCTCATGGGATAGATAAATCAGTTCTACCGGCTTCATGTGTCACTCCGTATACTTTTCACAAATCGTATTTTCAGCATCTTGCAAAGCGTTCGCCAGTCTGTCCACATCGGGGCCTCCGCCCTGAGCTTGTTGAGGCTGGCCCCCACCGCGCCCCTTTATTACCGTACAAGTTTTTTTCATCAACTGCCCCATGTCGAAGGGGAGTTCCTCCGACCGCTGAAAGAGCAGGGAGGCTTTTCCTTCAGATTTTGCTCCAAACAAGATGACTGTATCAGGAACGGTATCCAATATCTTTTTTGCCAAATATTTTAATTCTTTCTGATCACGATTTTCAAAGAGATTTTTGACGATGTAGAATTCTCCGATCTTTTTTCGCTCAGAGGAAAGCTCTTGCGCTTCATTATCTAGCACTTGTTTCTTTAAATTTTCGTATTCAAACCGCAGAAACTTAAAATTATCCTGAAACTTTTGTATATTTTGATTAAGTTCGTTTTCACCTGAACTCATAGACATCGTAAGGTGTTTTATAATCTCTGATTTTCTTTGGTAATCTTGCAGGGCCCGCAATCCACATAAAAAATGAATACGAGTACCCCCCTTATAGTGCTCATATCGGCTGATTTTAAGGATGCCGATCTCTCCGGTTCTCGAACAATGGGTTCCCCCACACGGTGAATAATCAAAATTCTTTACCTCAATAATTCTAATGCGCTCATTGACAGCCGGCGGCTTCCGCAAAGGGAACTGATCCAACTCAGATTTACGGACAGTGTGAGCAATGACACTTCGATTTTCGAAAATTATCTGGTTAGCCAGGATTTCAACCCTGGTAATCGCGTCGTTTCCGAATCCGGATTGATTTAAATCGATCGTGGAGCTTTCTTCTCCAAGATGAAATGAAACTGTCTCCGCCGTAGATATTTTTGAAAATACCTGTGACAGGACATGCTGTCCGGTGTGTTGCTGCATGTGGTCTAAGCGCCTTTGCCAGTCAATCAGGCCCCTAACTCGACGACCTTTTAGCGGTTCTTCAAGCAGATGAACGATTTGGTGGTTTTCATCTTCAATAACATCAACAACCGTTATATCATTCAGCGTACCGATATCGTGCGGTTGCCCTCCGGACGTCGGGTAGAATGCTGTTTGCTTTAGAACCACCGCAGGTTTTCCGTTTATCTTCATTGCTTCGATTACCTCGGAAGAAAATTCCTGCAAGTACGGATCTTTATGGTAGAGTTTCTGGGTCAAACGTCTGTGCCCCTAAAAATGTCTTTTCAAATAGGTTTTGATATCAATAGAGGTTTGAATATGCAAATTGTTTTAGTTGTGCATTTTGACAAGGTTGATCTTTCTAGGTAACCCGAAAACATTTTGGGGACCCATAACCAGGTTTTTAAATAACCTGAAAACCTCCAGCCAAAACTGTTGAAAGTTCCGGTATCCAAGCCGGGATTGCCCGGTTGGAAGAAGTTTTGCTAAGCCCATTTTATCGAACGGCTCAAAAAAGCCCAGGTGCTACTAACCAGTTGGATGATGTTGAGGTGGTTGGTTGGCCGCCGGATGAGCGCTCGGTGCGGGTATTGGGTTGAATCACCGGCTAGAGGAACCCCGTTTAGACTGCTAGGAAAGCGGAGATACATGGGGGAACCGGCATCTCAGAGAAATTTCAGAGTTGCTGGAAAAATGACTTCACAATTAAAATCCAGTCGGCCCACCTGTCGTGGGCAGATAACTGCCGATGTTGAAAATATAGTTCCAGATGGCGAAATCGGTGTGTACGGAAAACGCAATTTGGGGATTAAATATTGCCGTGCTTGCGAATTGGCCTGTCCCGAAGGCGCAACACTCTTAATTGAGCGAGAATTCCAATTTTCATGATCCGTCTCCGGCTATGGCCATGGTTGGTTCTACGGACCACAAGCTGTTGACGAAACGAATTAAATCCTATGATTTTTGTGCTAACGCTTTAAATTTTTTTGTAATTTGTTGATACTCCTCATCGAGCTTATCTAAAGTCTGGGGTGTAATTTCACTCCCCATTTCAATTTTCATTTCCGTCCATTTGGATATATAATCGTTTAATTTCTCTTCTAATTCAGCTTTTTTTGTCTCGTCTGCTTTATTCGCAACTTCAGAGTATTCATCCAATGTTTTGCTGTATTCTTCTAAAAAACTGGACATTTTCTGTTTCTGCTCCGAACCGTTGCATCCCATGACAAAGACTAGTCCTATCACCGCTGATGATACAATAAAATAGTGTAAGGTTGATTTGAATTTTAGCATCTATGGCCTCCGATAATAAATTAATATATATTTATTGAATGATATTCAGATAATTGAATCTACCTGAACGATTTGAGTGATCGGCAACTTATATTCTAAAAATTCGGGAAATGCAAACAAAAATTTATCATCAATAAAATTTTTTGCATTTTTGAGGGTGCAATCCTCATACGCGATTGTCTTACGATTTCGCCGCTGCTTCCCTGAGCATATCGACCAGTTTGGCTTCCATTCCACTTTGGATCAGAAAGGATTCCAAGGCAGCCCGGAGGTCCGGATCCAACGCCGGTTTTCTGTAGGTTGACAGGATCCTCTCCAGTGTTCCATTGACCTGGGCCAAGTATGCCTCCTGGGCGGTTTCTGCGCTTTTTTGATGACGGGTGCCAGTAAATATGCTTGTCCAAGGAACACTGCGGCAGTGGTCCAACGTATGGGAATGGGCGAGAAACTGCCCTCCATGGGAGGTTTCGATGATGACTTGAAGGGCCAGGGCATTGTCGTCCACGGCAATATCGGCGTGATAGTGCTCAATTAAGCTGATGACGTTTAGGTCTGAAATAAATTTTTCGAAGGACATACCGCCGTAACTGCTCAGCATGCCTGCGCTATGGATGACCAGATCCACTTTCTCATGGAGGGTTACGAACATGTTCAGCATGCTTTCATAGCCGCTCTGGACCGTTAAACCGTCGGCGTCGGAACCGCTTCCACCGCAGCGGCAAGGGATACCATACATTGTAGCCAGCGCCTTGGCATACCTGATGCAGATTGCATTGACCGGAGCGCCCAAAGTTAAATCACCGGTGCGCATG
>JASFJP010000300.1:0-6188 GCA_050121225.1 Desulfobacterales bacterium | reverse complement strand
GTGATGTTTATAGGCATGCACGCGGCGTCCGGCACGGATGGGTTTCTCGCTCACACTTTGACATCTCGGATTCAGCAACTGAAGGTCAATGGAAAACCATTGTCCGAAGTTGAACTTTTTGCAGCTTCTCTGGCACCTTTTGGCGTAAAACCTATTTTCTTTTCGGGTTGTCCCGTTGCGTGTCAGCAAGCGCTGATTGCCATTGCCAATATAAGTGTGTACCCCATCAAGAAATCGCAGGGACCGGATCGTTTTAACGTTGATTCGTGGCGCGAAGGACTGTCGAATGTTGTGGTGGCCTCCCTTCAAAACCAACAAACCGAACCCTACCAGCCGTCAGGGCCTTTTGACGTTATGATCAAAATGCGGGATGGTAAACATGGGACACAACGAATCGCGCAGCGCTGGAGATTTGACAGCGCCGGTGACCAGATCCGTTTTAGCACAGCGACTGCCAAAGAACTTTACATGAATCTCATCCGAATCTGTTATCTGACACCATCGATCGAGAAAATCCTGCCTGTTGGTCTGATTGCATACAATCTGTGGGGAAGGGTGGGGCTTGGTTGGCTGCGCAGGTATTTAAATCGCTTAGAACAGTGTTAGCTGATTGGGCGCGGATTTATTTGATCCGGATGGTACCAAATCCTCCCAATTCCCTGTGCAATCTTGATCGGGGACATCGGTGTAAGTTGCTATCATTGTATGATCATCCATATGTTTTACGTCCACAAGAGGATTGATGAAAAGCTCGACCTCCTGCCTGGTTATCACCGGAAATCCATAACACCGGTTTCGGTGCTTGAATCCACCGCCATCTTGTGTGCGCTTTTGAACGAATTCGAGGTGGTTTTGAATTCTTTCACGGATTCTTTGGTTGGATATTTGGAGAATAATCTCCTTTGGGGAGAATATCTCATCGCGAAAGGCGGTTTCAATTTCATAACCAATACATTTTCTGCCGGCTGCGATGGCCGCCCACATCGTGGTTCCCGTTCCCAAAAAGGGATCCACTACCGTATCCCCTTTAACAGAAAACATGTTTATCAGACGGTAGGCTAATTCGAAGGGAAAGGCCCCGCTCCTAAGCCGGGTTTTTTTGTTGGTCATCTTCTGCCGGGTTCCGATCAAATCCATCCATACATCTGAAAACCATTGGTTTCTTTCTTCCCAGAAAAATGAGCTTTCCCTTCTGATTTGTTTTTGCTGCGGGCTGTCAAATTCTCTTTTCGAACCCTTGCGCAGGACCAGAATATATTCATGTTCCAGGGTAACATAGGCACCTGGCGGCAGCATCCCGGAACCCATAAATTTGTTGGGGGCATTGGTTGCTTTGCGCCACAAGATCAGCGGCAGAGCCAAAAAACCGGTTTTTAGCAGCGCCGAGTGTATTCGGGAATGATTGGGATAAAGCATGAAATTCCCGTCGATCGTGCGGGTGGCATCTCCGATATTGATGCAGGCAATACCACCGTTGGATAAAATACGAAAAATTTCCCCCCAGATCTTATCCAGTTCCCGGTGCATTAATTCGAATGCACGCAACCCATTTCTACCTTTGAGGGCGGCTGCAATGTTTTTATTTAGAAGAGCAAAGGCATCGTCCCACATTTCGATCATAGGGTAGGGCGGTGACGTTACCACCAGGTGTACGCTAGACGATGCAATGGAACTCATGTCTCTGGAATCTTTAAAAAAGACGTTGTGAATGGTTTTCATAATATTTAGCTGAATCGCGATTTATCAAAAAGGCTGAATTTGTATTTCATATCCTCAGAAGTTAGTCAACATAACAAACATCTCGATTGACCGGGATTTATTCCTATGGTAGATGATCCATGAAATAAAGGTAAGCGTTCACAGATTCAAGGTTCAGCCCAGCCACTGGCCACCGAATGGGCCAGTTTGATCGAAAATGAAACTCCATCGACTAGACGCGACATCCTTATGCAATTCTATCTTTATTCGGTTTCCCTCAATGCCTATGAATCAATGGTTTAGATGGGATCTGAACCCGAACCTATTAACCTATATGAACCCTGAACTTTATACCCGAAACCCATGAACCCATCAACCAACTATTGGGAGGCAAATTATGCACAAACTGACCGTTGAAGATTTGGTTCCAAAAGGTAAACGCCTTCTCATGCGGGTCGATTTCAATGTGCCACTGGAAGACGGCAAGGTCTCAAACGATAAGCGTATCAAGGCCGCTTTTCCGACAATTAAGTATATTGTGGAAAGGGGTGGGAAGCTGATACTGATGTCTCACCTCGGCCGACCCAGAGGCGCACGGGTGCCTGAGATGTCCTTAAAACCCTGTATACCGGCGTTATGTCAGTTGCTCGGCAAAGATGTGGCCTTCGTCGATGATTGCATTGGAGATTCCGTTGAGGACGCAGTGAAGGTTTTAAATGATGGTGATGTCCTGCTGCTCGAAAATCTTCGTTACTATAAAGAGGAAACCGACAACGATCCTGAGTTTGCCAAAAAACTTGCCCAACTTGGCGACGTGTATGTCAACGATGCATTCGGAACTGCCCATCGTGCGCACGCATCCACCGAAGGTGTGACCCATTTTTTTGATCAGTGTGCAGCTGGGTTTCTTATGATGAAAGAGCTCGAGTTTTTGGGCCAAGTCATGCAGAATCCCGCAAGGCCTTTTGTTGCCATTCTTGGCGGGGCCAAAATATCCGGAAAAATCGATGTTCTCACAAACCTTCTGCCAAAGGTCGATACAGTGATTATCGGTGGAGGTATGACCTACACCTTTTTAAAAGCCCAAGGACTTGAAATCGGTAACTCTTTGTTGGAAGAGGATAAAATTGATTATGCCAAAGACATTCTGTCAAAAGGAGGAGATAAAATCGTGCTACCTATTGATAGCTTGATTTCCGATTCCTTTGATTTCACTGCTCGAAAAACCGGTAAACTCCGAGAAGTCAGCACAAAGCAAATACCAGCAGACTGGATTGCGCTAGATATTGGGCAAAAATCCATTGATCGCTTTCGCTCGGTTCTCGAAAGTGCAAAAACCGTTGTGTGGAACGGACCTATGGGCGTATTTGAAATTGAAGAGACCGCGAAAGGGACATATGCCATTGCAAATATTTTAGCCGATGCCACCGCAAAAGGAGCGACAACTGTAATTGGTGGCGGTGATTCCGCTTCTGCAGTGAATAAAGCCGGCGTAGCGGATAGGGTGTCGCATGTGTCCACAGGAGGAGGCGCTTCTCTCGAATTTATTGAAGGCAAGGTTCTTCCCGGGGTTGCAGCTTTAACAGACAAGTAGAATAAAGATAAAGGAGAAAATCATGATTATTGTCGGTGAACTTATCAATGCAAGTCGAAAATCAATAGCAGCCGCGATCGAAAATAAAGATGGATCAACAATTCAAAAAATTGCTGCCGAGCAGCACGAAAACGGTGCTGATTACATTGACGTCAACGCCGGCGTCTTTGTCGGTAAAGAACCGGAATACATGCAGTGGCTTGTCGGCACTGTCCAAGAAGTTGTAAATGTTCCCTGCAGTATCGACAGTCCGGACCCAGAGGCGATCAAAGCGGCTCTTTCCGTGCACAAAGGGACCGCCATGATCAATTCCATATCACTGGAAAAGGAACGTTATGACGCTTTGCTGCCCATCATAGCTGGAACTGATCTTAAGGTGGTGGCATTGTGTATGAGTGATGCGGGTATGCCCAAAACGGTTGACGACCGGATGGTAATTGCCGACAAACTTATAAACGGGCTTGTGCAACATAATGTACCGATTGACAATATTTATGTTGATCCTTTGGTGCAGCCAATCTCGACGGATACGACTTTTGGATTCGAATTTCTCCAGGCTATCGAAAAGATAGTAACGACGTTTAAAGGCGTACACACACTTTGCGGTTTGTCCAACATTTCATACGGTTTGCCGGAAAGAAAATTCCTCAACCAGGCGTTTATGGTTATGGCCATCGCCAAGGGGCTGGATGGCGCTATTGTCAACCCTTCAGATAAACGCATGATGGCCTGTATTGTTGCTGCCGAGACATTGATCGGTAAGGATGAATTTTGCGGGGATTATTTGAGTGCATATCGTGCTCAAAAATTTGAATTCTAAATCATCTCTTTTAAAAAAAACCTTGACACGTAGATATCAATTAGACTATCGTGCAGGCCGCATTTTGAAAGAGTTTTGACAAAGGTTTAGTTTAAATGGAGTGCTTCTCAACGGATACCTATGACGTCTATTACCGGTATTATTTTTTGTACCGGTCTGCTTGGGGTGCGCTAACGAGATAATCAATACATAGCTGAGCGCGAAAAGCCGCGGGTGGATCTTAAAGCCCACGGCTTTTTTCATTTTATAAGGTCGTCGGGAATAAGGTTCCAACGACTTTTTTTAAAAGAAGTTGATTCATGCGGAGTCTATTTGACAGTGTTCGACATCAATCAAAGGAACTCAATTATGAAACAAACCGATGACCTCCGAATAAAGGGCTACTGTAAACTCACCGAGCCCAGTAGGCTGAAGCGAGAGTTTCCAACTAGCAGCAAAGCTGCTGAAACTGTAATTGCCGGCCGAGAAGGAATTCAAAAAATCCTTACGAAACAAGATCAACGTCTATTGGTGATCGTCGGCCCTTGTTCAATCCACGACAAAAAAGCGGCGCTTGAATATGCGCAGCGATTGAAGAATCTGAGTGAGAAGGTGAAAGACACACTTTTTATCGTTATGCGGGTCTATTTCGAAAAACCGCGCACCACGGTGGGATGGAAAGGTCTGATCAACGATCCGCAATTAGACGGCACTTGCGATATCACCGATGGCTTGCGCACGGCACGCAAGATACTCCTGCAAATCACTGAAATGGGCATGCCGACAGCCACAGAAATGTTGGAAATGATCACCCCCCAATATGTCGCCGATCTTGTCAGTTGGGCGGCAATCGGCGCTCGGACGACCGAGTCACAGACACATCGCGAAATGGCAAGCGGGCTTTCCATGCCGGTCGGTTTCAAAAACGGCACGGACGGCGGTTTGAGTAGCGCTATCAATGCCATGGTGGCGGCCCGGACGCCCCAGACATTTTTGGGTATCGACCAGGATGGTCGAACGTGCATCGTTAAAACCAACGGCAATCCATGGGGACACATTGTTTTGAGAGGAGGACAGCGCCCAAACTATGACCCGGTCAGCATTGAAGAGACGCAATTGCGTTTAACACAGAAAAATTTGCCGGTTGCCATTATGGTGGATTGTTCCCATGCAAACTCAGGAAAGAAATTTCAGCGACAAGAACTTGTTTGGAAAAACATCATTGACCAACGTATCATTGGAGATAACACATTGATTGGATTAATGCTCGAAAGCAATTTATTCGAGGGCAGTCAATCATTTAACGGGAATGTGTCTTCACTCACCTACGGTGTTTCTATTACGGATGAATGCATTTCCTGGGAAACTACGGAACACTTGCTTCTTTCCACCCATGAGAGATTGATCACTAGAGGCTAAGTTTCTTTTAAGCGTTCACAGTTTCAAGGTTCACCGTTCATAGGGTTAAATTTGTTTATAGGCATTTACAAATTTAGCCGCACAGTTTTTTGCGACCTGGTCCCAACGTACGTGACGGTCTTTGTTTTCATTGGGTTTGCCTCAGGGCCTGTAAATCAATGATTTCGATGGGATATCAACTTTAACCTTTTAAGCTGGGAACCCTGAACTCCTGAACGGATACAGTTTTTTTTAAGGTCTTTATGTATACCCTTAAAATTCATGGCAGAGATAACGATTCTATCGTTTTGATCGGAGCACGTCTCAGCCAATTGAAAAAGTATGTTTGCGGTGACAAACAGGTTATTATTACCGATACCAATATCGCCAGGCTTTATCAAAAAGACTTTCCAACTGGAAATATCATCACGCTTGGTGTCGGTGAAGAGAGAAAAAATTTAGATACGGTAAAGTACATTTACCAGCAGTTAATGGATTTCGAGACGGATCGAAGTACATTTATTGTTGGAATCGGCGGAGGTGTCGTTTGTGATATAGCTGGATTTGCAGCATCCACGTTCATGCGCGGTCTGAGGTATGGTTTTGTGGCAACTTCTTTGCTTTCTCAGGTTGATGCCAGCGTCGGCGGGAAAAACGGGGTTAACTTTGCCGGATATAAAAACATGATTGGTGTTTTTA
>JASFJP010000299.1:0-6223 GCA_050121225.1 Desulfobacterales bacterium | reverse complement strand
AATCGAAAGCTACCATGAAAAAATACACAGTGCCACCGGGCAAACCCCTTTTGAACGTTTCACCGGCAAAATACACTGTTTGAGAAGCGCACCGGCCAATCTGAAAGATTACTTCAGAAAAGTGGCCCGAAGAACTGTCTCCAAAGACCGATCCGTCACCCTCAACGGCAGATTGTATGAAGCACCGGTTGCGCTGATCTCAAAGCGCGTTGAACTGCTTTATCACGACAGTGAGCCGGAAAAAGTTGAGGTAAAATATCAGAATAAAAGCTTCGGGATGATCCGCCTCGTCGATCTTCACGTCAACTGCCGGGTTAAAAGGGATAAAAACAACAACCCTCAGATCGAAAGCGACAACTCGACCAAATACCAGGGAGGAAAACTGCTTTCTGCAAAAAGGATGACACCACCATGAATGAAAACTACCGTAGTTTTTTTGGCTTGAAAAAAGAGCCTTTTGGCACCGATATCGCCCTTAAAGATATCCTTCAAACCGAACAACTTGTCGATGTGAAAACCCGCTTTGATTATGTGATCCGGCTGGGCGCTGTGGGACTGATCACCGGAGAGGTGGGCAGCGGCAAGTCAACTGCGATCAGATATGCTGAAGGCAATCTGCACCCATCCGAGTACCGCAGCATCTATATTACTGCATCTTCGGGCTCGATCATGGAACTTTACCGGCAAATGCTAAGTGAACTTTCCATCCATCGCAACAGCAACTCGAAGACCACCATGCGCCGGTTGATTAAAAAAGAAATCACCGATTTGGTATTGGAGAAAAAATTGAAGGTGGTACTGATTGTCGACGAAGCATCTTTAATGCGTCTGGAAGTCTTCGCTGAACTGCACACCATCTGCCAGTTTGAAAAAGACTCCAAACCGTATCTGCCCATGATTTTAGCCGGCCAGAACAACCTGGTCGACAAGCTCTCGTACCGCTCCTCCCAGCCGCTGGCGTCAAGAATCGTGGCCCGCAGCCATCTGAAGGCAACTGGTCTCGATGCTATGAAGACCTACCTTGAGCACCACTTGGCTATTGCCGGCGTCGAGCACAACCTGTTTGATCAGCCCGCTGCGACCGCTATCCACCAAGGTTCCGGAGGACTGTTCAGAAAAGCAAATCATTTGGCAAGAGGGGCGCTTATAGCGGCGGCTGCCAACAATAAGTCAATGGTCAATGCCGAACATGTCCAGCTGGCCGCTACGGAAATCTTTTAACCTACTATGCTTTTAAGGAGAATATTATGATGAATCGATATGAAAAATGGGAGCACGATCGAAACATGGATGAAATTGTTGACAGGCTCAGTGAACTGCTGGTCAACATCATGCTGATGAGCGTTAAACAGATCAACGACAAGTTCCTGATCCTCAATAAACGATGGGAGCAAAACCAGCCTGACGATATCCCCTTCTAAATAAAAAAACCGGGTCCGGTTTAATCATTCGGACTCGGTTAATCTAATCTGAAAATCGCATCCTCTGATCAAAATATTCAGAAAATTTTGATCTAATTATTCCGAAAATCAACATGGGTCCTCATCAACCTTACCATCAGTTGGAGGTATCTATCTATATGCCCCTTAACACTATATGTTTAATTCAAAAAAAGAATAGCAAAGCCAATACCAAAACCTAACAATGGAAAAAAATATTTCAGATATTTTTCTTTAACTCCAGTTTTCCCGGTCAACATTTTTCCTCTGTGGTTTTGTGCCCTAACCAAGATAGAAAGGAGATAGAAGCCTATACAGCAAATCGTATATATCACCATATCATTGGCGTCAGAATATTTATCAAAATAAATAAACAAAACTGAAAGCAATAAACCTGAACCAATAGATATTGCCAGCCAGCTAAGCTCATTTTTCCAATTCATTCGATCAGTGTTTTCATCATAACTCACTGTAAATTCTCCTTTGGAATTACCATACACGGTAACAGGTAATTCGAATAGCTTGGTTAGAACAAATAGCTTTGCCGTTACCAGTGCTTTCGTCAAATACAGATAAATTGAGACTACCTCAGTTTTAAGAAAGACTGTGATATCCAATGGCGTAGAATGAAATTTGGTACAATCTGAAAGCCGAGTATCAACCTAAACCAAACTCGCCTGAAATTACATGTTTCAAATGGATTTCGCAGGGATTTTAGGAGGGTGATATATACGGAATCATAGCAGTTTGCAAAAGTCGCATAACCCGCTGTAGTGCGCGGCGCAACGCGGCGTGTTAAGCCGTTTGCCTCTTCGGCTCAGTTTCGGCCAGGGCTACAAGACCAATGATCGGCGTTACCGCTCCCCCGAGCACGGCCGAGAACGACGCCTTGAGCCACACAAAGGGTGTAAGCCCGAACTGGGTGGGCGCGGCAGCTAATAGCGCTGCTGTCGCCAAGCTCCCAATCAGACCAAGGCCGGCGAGGCCAAAGAGTACGGCGCGAGCAGCCAGGGGGCGTTGAAAGGGCCTCAGCCAGCTCGGAAGGCATTCCGACCCGGATGTGCGCTCCACCGCTCCTCGTCGGATGTGGCGCCGAACGAGCGGGGTAACGATTAGGCAAGTGATGGCCGGGAGGAAGAAGCAGGTTCCAATCAAGTCAGGTCCGGCACTGGACACCATTCCCCAGGTCGGCACAGGATTGATGCCGCGAAACGTGACCAAACCGATGATCCCATTGAGGAGGAAGTTGATGACGAACGGGATGAGGCAGTATCCAAAAAGAAGATACCGACGCTGGTTCGACGAGAGCTTCATAGTTGGGTAATCTCCATCAAGCGGCTCATCTCGCAGCCCTAAGTAACATTAGATGTAAAATTTTCCATCTATTGCGATATTATGATAGAAAATTGAAAACTGCTGATTTTAAGCAATTAAATTTGAGCATATTAGCTTATCTCAGTTTAAGGTCAATTTCCCTCATATTAAAATTACATCAGTTTGAGTAAAATAATTTTGATAACATATAATTTAGAATCAAATTTGGTTCTTTTCCCGGCCGGTGCTAACTTGCCACAACTTGCAATTCGACATTTATCGAAATGTATGGCGATAGAATTCAAGTATCACATGGTTTTCAGGATTGTCAATTGCTGCCATGTGCAGCAGAAAGCCAAAAGGGTGGCTCCCTCGCGATAAGTTTACAGTATGCAATTTTAAAGGGTCGAATATCCTGCATATACGTTGAAATCAAGGGTTGATAACGTTGCGCATGAGGGGCCGGATGCAAGCAAGCGAAGAAGTGCTTGTAGTCGGTCTCCTCGATGCGCCTGTTATGCGGTCTCAACGTTTAAAGAACGACTTCACTTTGCGTGACGCAGCAAGATAAAGACCAAACAGCAATAAAAGCACCATCAGCACAACGGCGGTCAATAGTTCCGCGGTATCCGAAGAAACTCTTGGGGATAGATGCTCCATAATCTGCGAGGCCAATAGCAGTGCCCACCCGAACGCAAGCATCGCACTCACGAGACGAGACCACTGGTGACGCAATAGCATGCCCGCAAAGCACACTCCGTGAACCAGCCATACCGCCAGCATGACTCCCCACAAACCGGCATCGAGAAAAGGATACCACTTGCGCTGCAAGCCGGTCATGAGAAGCTGAAATATTCCGATTAACGCGGGAACACCCGTACCGATGAGAGCGAGCCTGAGGCCAATTGGCCACGGCTTGCGTTCACCGCCGCTTTCGCTCACTATACGCTGGCCCCTGGCGGCCAGCCATTGGACTGCCCAGATCACAAAATGTCCCACTACCCATATTTTCAAAACCAGGGGAACGAAGATCATCATGGGGGGGTCGCCTCTCTGCTTTGTGAATATCATGAAAAGCGACACGCTGATGGCAATCGCTGCCCACGCTGCATGCGCCACACGCCACCTTCTTCGTGATTTAGGGTATAGATTACCAATCATGTCAATTGTTACAAATCATCGCTGAGCGCATAACTTTTGAGCTGAGACGCGCGTAGCTTTTTCAGCGTCGTTTCTCCAGCGACAGGTTAGATTACAACATCTCACTGAAAGCGCCATACGCCCGAGAATATGTGTGCAGTCGCATCGACAAAAAACTGGGCGACAAAAAGAAGCAGGCCCAAAACAACTGCGATTGCAGGCTTTTTGACAGTTAGACACAACAAACCTGACACCAGGGCATAAAAAACAATCGCTGCAGCAATTATCACGTCATTGGCACTTCCTGAAACAAGTGAGGATGAGACTACCTTTGCGATAATAATTGTAGCGATGGAAGAATATGAAAAGCTTCGCCAATTGACTGGATGTTTTCGATACCGTAGGAGCAAAGCTGCCAAAAAAAGCCAAATGCTCACAGTCTAAAGCCGAATAATAGTCTATCTCAAATGATAATCGGACTTCGCTGCCAACCCGTAATCATTCCAGTCTGACAAGAGTGCGAAGGCGATATACCCACACCACGTCAGCAGAATTCCCAGTCCGGCATTTCGTTGGCTATTTATTATTTCCATGGAGAAATCTAATGTTAGCCTTGTGGTGCTCCGGGGAAGCTGTCTGCGACCTTTTCAGAGTCGCCTCCAAGGCTTTGTTCGGCTCCGGTTGTATGAATGAATGCATCTGACTGCGCGGTGAACAGAGAAACGATTGACAGGCTTCCGGCGAGCGTCCCCATTACTATAGGGATCAGTCCCACCGCGCCGAGAAGGCCACCTCCGGTCTCCGCGCTGCGCTGTGCGGCTTGTAAGCAGAACCATCCATACACCACTAGTAGGATCGCAAGCGGACCCAGCACCGCGTGTGTGACTCGCAGCGCCGCGCGGACGGTAGGATCGGGTCGCCAGAGGCGAAATCCGAGGACCGCCAGCCAGATGAGTCCAGGCACGATGACCGGAATAGTGAAGAACCCGAGAAACATAATCACGGGCAGCAGAACGATGGCAACCAGAACATGCGCCACGCCAAGCAACCCCGTCAATATGTGTAATCGTTGCTTCACTATCTCGGTGTCTTCTGGACCGAACTTTGTTACTTTACAGACGCTGCTTTTTTACACAACTTCAATCTTGCGGCGCCCAATTCTCAAAACAACCCTTGTGAATCGATCGTTCAAAATTCCCTTCAAATTATAGCATATCTCAGTGAAAATCGGTTTGAAAGTTGGTCGATGTCCGATTTGATGGTAAGTCCTGAACAAATTATGCCAGATAAAATACTGCTACTGCATTTTAGTTAATCCTATTCTCATATTCAAAACGCCTCTGTCTCACCGTAATTTTCTTTTTTTCCCTTACCCTACCTCCCTGATTTCCCGCCATCGCAATGAAACAATGTGATGTGACGTTAATGTGATGATCACATTATGTTTGGCTGTAACATCACATTCATTTTCCTGCGTAAACATTTTTTTCTTCTGTTAACCTGCTGAAATAGAATCAGTTCTTCAATTTGGTGCGATTTTTTTGGCCTCTAAAGCCGATTTTGGAAAGCTACGGGTACTTAAAGCGGGCAAATACCCGCGAATCAAGACCGGTGGGGAGGTGAAATTTAGGGGTCAGCGGGTGATCAATAATTCAACATCCATTTTAAGAAAGGAGAAAAACAATGTCTAATTCACAAAACTTTGAGGCCCAAGGGTCAGTCAACATTAACCCCAACAGCGATACACCTATTATAACGGAGGACAACATGAAACTCGAGAACCTTTCCATCAGTACTTTGGTTGTTAACTATCACCCCCGCAACATGCTGGGAGATATCGAGAGCCTTCAAGGCAGCATCAAGAGAGATGGCCTTCAGGAACCATTGCTGGTTTATGAGGTTGCTGAAAACCAATATGCCGTCATTGATGGCGTTCGCAGGTTTGAAGCGTTAAAGGAGTTCGGATGGCAATCCTTACCCTGCCTTATTAAAAAAGGTATGGATACCTCGGACGCAGCGCACCTTTCATATGTCAAGAACACCGAGCGGAGCAGATATATTTGTTCCCATCTTGTGCCCGTCAAGTTACAAGATGGAGGTGTATTATGGGAATGATCTACAAACGCGGAAACGTCTGGTGGATCAAGTATTACAGAAACGGAGAACCTTTAAGAGAAAGTTCAGGGAGTGCCAAAAAGATGGTAGCCAAGAAACTCCTGGACAGAAGGGAGGGTGAAATAGCAATCGGCAAAATCCCCGGTATCAAATTTGAAAAGGTCAAGTTCGATGAGCTGGCCGAAGAGTATCTCATTGATTACAGAATCAATAAC
>JASFJP010000298.1:0-6232 GCA_050121225.1 Desulfobacterales bacterium | reverse complement strand
GAAGCAATTTTTGGTCTGAGGCGCTATATCAAATCATTGAAAAAATTAGCCGAGATTGCCCAAAAGCATGTTGACCTGTTTGTGCTGCCTGGACATCGATTCTACTACAACAATCAGTGGAACAAAATTAATTTAACCGATAGGGTAGACGAGCTGCTTGAGCACCACGTAGAACGTTGTGCTGCCATCCTCGAAATATTACGCACCGAACCGAAAACAGCCGAAGAAATTGCCCAAGAGCATTTTGAAGAAAGACTTCTCGAAGGATTTGGACACTTAATGGCCGCCAATGAAATCATCAGTCATTGTGAATTGCTCATCGCAGCAGGCGATGTGGTTGCGGTGAATGAGGATAAATTTGCAATTACAGGTCGCACCAATTTTGAGACAGTAATAGATGACTTAAGGCCGGATTATTAAACTGAGATTCGATTTTGCCAGAATACTATCAATTCAAAAAAACTGTAAAATAACTAGAAGAGGGAGTAAAAAATGATTGATTTTATGTTTACTGAAGAGCAGGAAACGTTTAGAAAAGCGGCGCGTATGATGTGATCTTTTGCGGGATGGCCAGTAGCGACGGCAGCACCGAGTGGGTGGGACCGGAATTGGCAACATTTCTTGATTTGCCGGTTGTAATCCTGGTCAAGGAAATTGTCGAATTTGACGAAACATGGTGGAAAGTTAAAGCGAGTGTTGAAAATGGATACCGCTTAATGCAGGTGCAGCTCCCGGCAGTGTTCACCATAACCCGGGAACTAAACACTCCCAGAACGCTGAGTTTTTCAGGGATAATAAAGGCACGTAAGAAGGAGATAACCCGGTTGGACATCGATGAACTTGGGGTCGCAATAGAATCGGTGGGCCTTAAAGGTTCGCCGACAATTGTCTCCGAGCTGAACACCCAGAAAGAAAATAAAAGACAGGTTGAATTCCTAACCGGAACCCGTGCTGAAAAGGCAGACATGCTGGTACAAAAACTGGTAGATGCAGGCGTATTATAACACCTCAGCGAGGCTAGAGCTGAAAGGTTTTGATTAAATGGGAATAGATCACAGCGCCGTTTGGGTCATTTCTGAGCAGATAGACTGCCAGCTTCAATCTGTATCGCTGCAATTGATCGGTCAGGCCCGTAAATTGGCAGATCAGCTGGAAACTACAGTCGAGACAATCTTGCTGGGAGACAACATCGAAAAACAGGCTCGCCATTTAATTGCCGCCGGGGCCGACAGGGTCTATCTGGGTAATGCACCCGAATTGGAGGTTTATCAGCCTGAGCTGTATACTGAAATAGCAGTAAATCTTGCCAGAGAGCATCAGCCCGATATCATTCTCATGGGTTCGACCGATATGGGCAGGGAACTGGCGCCGCTGGTGGCTGCGCGGTTGAAAACGGGTTTGACCGCTCATTGCATTGATCTTGTGCTGGATAAGGATATGATTCTGGAGCAACGGATACCGGCATATGGCGGGTTGCTTTCGATCGTTTGTCCCGCAAAACGACCGCAGATGGCGACCGTTACCAAGGGCGTTTTTCCAACACCCGAGCCGGATGATTCCCGTACCGATGAGGTCATTGTGATTGATATTCCGACCATTCTTCCCGGCCGTGTTAAAACCCTTGAAATCGTCCGCGAGGAACCGCAGGGAGTTCCTCTTGAAACGGCGTCCACTATTGTTGCCGGAGGCGCCGGGGTAGGCAACAAGGAAGGTTGGAAGGCTATATCCGATTTGGCCACAACGCTCAATGCCGCTTTAGGTTCGACACGGCCGGCGGTTGATGAGGGCTGGACCGAGTTGGAAACCATGCTCGGGCAAAGTGGGAAAATGGTGAGCCCGGAAATCTATATCGGTGTCGGATTGTCCGGCGAACAACAACATATGGTCGGTATCACCGGTGCCCGGATTATGATTGCAATAAATATTGATGCTGCATCTCCCGTATTTGAGCAAGTCGATTACGGGATTGTGGAGGACGGCAGAGAGTTTGTGCCCATGTTAATCCAAAAAATAAAGGAATACCAGGAGAAAAAGGTTACCTGCTAATTACTCCGCCCTGAAAAATAAGAGATCAGGCCTGGATAAATTATATTTAATCTTTGAAATCTTATGAAAATATTTTAGTATTACAGATGCTTAATTTCGTTAAACGATTAAATTTTGATCACGGTTTAGCCTGTCAACCCATCAACCAGCCAACTATCCATTCTCAGAATAACCGAAGTTCGGTAGGATGGCATCGTCATCCGAGGCGCCAAACTAATGATTTGCGGAACGGCCGCGTCCCAGGAGATATTTCTGTTACCGGGCAGTATTTATGGCGAAACGGATCAGGATTTTGCACTTGCCTGTGTGGTCCCAGAGATATCCAAGGGTTGACCATTGTTGAGGCCACCCGGTCTAGTGATCGACGGGAGCTGGAAGAAACCGCCGATGTTGAAACGCCGGATACCGGAATCACCAGGGATGGCTTTTATTCGAAGACGTTTTCGTTCCCCAAGAACGGGTATTTATGTGCAAGGAGTATAAATACACGACCAAATTTATCCAATATTTCACGGCGAATTACCGAGCATGCATCGGTGCTTGTGTTTCAGGACAAGGCGATGTCATGATCGGTGCATCGGTGTTGATGGCCCGGCTCAATGGGCTTTCCGCTAAGACATTTACCGACAAGCTAGTGAACATGTCCCTAAACAACACGATTACTTATGGTTTAGGAGCCGGCGCTTGTGCGTTAGGGTTTAAACATCCTTCGGGATCTTTTTTCGCCGATTCCCATACGGCCCACACCATTAAGGTCATGGTGGCCACCCTGCTGTACGAAGTTAAGCGACTGACCCAAGAAATCGGGGGCGGCATTGTCGAAACGGGCTGTATGCCGCCATATAAAGATTTTACAAATCCCCAATACGGCCATCTTATCCAAAAATGCCTAAAAGCCGGTGCCGGTTCGGCGGAATCGCGCTTTAAAGCGGCTCGTCTGGCTGAATGGCTGACCATAGGATCCGGTGTTCCCGGCTGCATGCACGGCGGCGGATCACCGGATGGTGCCAAACTGGTTGTGCGAGCCACGACACCAATGGAAGAATATGCGAATTACGCCAAAAGAATTATCAACATCCAAGCCGAAATAAATGAGCCTCAGAAAAAACTAAAGAATTAGCCATATGCTAACTTGAAGAGAAGTCATTATGTCAGAAAAACAATATCAACCGGGGGAAAACTACCAGTATCCGTTAATCATAAAAAAACTGCTTAATACGCCGTTGACGTATTCACCGGATCGCGAAATCGTTTACAGCGATAAACACCGTTACACCTACCGGGAGTTAAATGATCGCATTCATTGCTTGGCGAACGGTTTTGATAAATTGGGAGTTCATCCGGGAAATACGGTTGCCGTTTTTGAATATGACAGTCATCGCTACCTCGAGTGTTTCTTCGCTGTCCCGATGATGGGTGCGATTTTACAAACCGTAAACTGGCGATTGTCTGCCGATCAAATTGCATACACGCTCAATCATGCCGAAGCAGGCGTGATACTGATCAATTCTGATTTTATCCCTATTTTAGAGACGCTGCATGCGCAACTGAAAACGATAAAAAAAGTGGTTCTGATTGCGGAGGACGGGAACAAACCTGATTCGTCTATTAATTTTGATGCTGACTATGAAGAAATGATTCAATCCTCTGCTTCTCATTTCAGTTTTCCGGATCTGGATGAAAACACCAAAGCGACGACCTTTTATACCACTGGAACCACTGGTAACCCCAAGGGGGTTCATTTCTCTCATCGACAACTTGTTCTCCACACGCTTTCGGTTGCTGTGGCAACCGGCGCCTATCACAACATTGGGCGATTTCGATCCGATGATGTATATATGCCCTTGACGCCGATGTTTCATGTACATGCCTGGGGATTTCCTTATGTTGCCACCTTGCTCGGTGCCAAACAGGTTTATCCCGGACAATACCTACCGGAAAAGATTTTAGACCTGATTGAGAACGAAAGGGTAACATTCACTCATTGTGTTCCGACTATCCTGCAAATGGTCATCAACTGCCCCAAAGCAAAACAGGTGGATCTGTCAAATTGGAAGTTGATCATCGGAGGATCTCAGCTTCCAAGAGGATTGGCTAATGCTGCTATGGACCTGGGTATCGAGATTCATGCCGGATACGGGATGTCTGAAACATGTCCTGTCATGAGTGCAGCGACACCTCTGGAAACCATGCTTGACTGGGAGAAAGATAAACTGTTGGATATCATCATTAAAACCGGCGTGCCGATCCCTTTGGCTGAAATTGAGGTCGTGGATGCTAACGGAAGTATTTTACCCCATGACGGAACATCAACAGGGGAGGTCGTCATGAGATCTCCCTGGTTGACAGAAACCTATTTCAAATCACCTGAAAAAACCGAAGAACTTTGGCGCAGCGGCTGGCTGCACAGCGGCGATGTCGGCTACATTGATGAAAATGGATACCTTCAAATCACCGATCGTATAAAAGATGTGATCAAGAGCGGGGGGGAGTGGATCTCTTCTCTGGATCTTGAAAATTTTTTGAGTCAACATGAAGCCGTATTGGAATCCGCAGCCATCGGGGTACCGGATGAAAAGTGGGGTGAACGTCCTCTGATGATTGTCACCCTTAAACCCGAATATCGGGAAAAAATAACAACCGATGATTTGAAAGAACACATGAAAAAGTTTGCCGAAAAAGGCAAATTACCGAAGTATGGTGTCCCGGATAAGTTTGAGTTCGTTGATACGATACCGAAAACCAGTGTCTGAAAATTAGATAAGAAAAATTTGAGAAAAATTTATGGATAAAAAATTTCTTGACAACATCAGAATTTATTTAGCCGAGAAAACTAAGGAATTAAGACCGAAGTTATCTGAAGAGAGAAATATAGCCAACGACGAAATCATGCGCAATTTTACGATAGAAGAAAAACTCCTTTTAAAACGCCTCCTGCGAGATATTGAGGGGTAATTTTTTTCTTTTTTATTTAGTTTACGAATCAACATGTGCAAGGAAGGCGCCGCGCAGCGATAAACTGAAAACACCATTTGCGTAATTCGAAATCATCAACGAAACCCTAAAGTTTATGTGAAGAAGGGAAACATTTATGTTAGAGCAAGAAATATACGAAAAGTTAGTCGATTGGTTGGGGAAAACCTGGTGGGGATTGCCGGATTCGGATCAACTTATGCCGATTATCAGAGCCAGATATACATTAGAAGAGGCTGAATTTTTAACCGGAATGCCGTTTCATGGATCGTCGCTGGAAGAATTGGCGAAAGCCAAAAGCAGGGATCCGAAAGAGTTGGGGGCCTGGTTGGACGAACTGGCACGGAAAGGAATAATTTTTAGACGGCAATCCGAAGATTCGGTACGATACAGTCTAAATGACTCATATTTCGTTTTTCTACGCAGCTCTTTCTGGCCAGGCAACGACGATGATGAAGCCAGTCGCAAAATGGCACCGCATGTGAACAAGTATTTTGTTGACGGTTTTTATGATCAGTATGCTACGGCGCATGTGAAGGGTCTTCGAGCACTGCCGATAGAGCAAACCATCGAAGACACCCGTCGGATTTTACCATATGAAGATGTCATCAAGGTTCTGGATAGCTTTGATTATTTTACAGTGTCTACGTGCCCGTGCCGTCAACGCAAGAAACTCGATGATAACACCCATACCTGCCAGAAACCAATGGGGAACTGCTTGCATTTTGATACACTTGGCCGTTATTGCGTCGAAAACGGGTTGGGGCGCGAAATTACGCGCGAAGAAACTGAGCAGATTTTAAAGGAATCTGCTGATGCCGGACTAATTCATGGCGTATCAAATTGGCGAGAAAAACCGGATACGATATGTAATTGTTGCAGCTGCTGCTGTATATGGATGGACGCATACCATCTGCTCCATCACCACAAAAGTTTGGATTCCTCGAATTTCAAAGCAAAGGTCAATCCGGGAACATGTAAGGCCTGCGGCCTTTGTGTGAAACGCTGCCCTATGGATGCACTGCAATTAAAATATTCTGAGCACGCCATCAATAAATACAATAAAGCAGCAGTACTGGAGCAGGAACTATGTATTGGCTGCGGTGTTTGTGTACATAAATGCCCTACCGATTCCTTAATCCTTGAACGCAACCAAGAAATTGTGGATCCGCCTGAAAATATCCGTGAATACGGCATGCGTTTTATGGCTGAT
>JASFJP010000297.1:0-6232 GCA_050121225.1 Desulfobacterales bacterium | reverse complement strand
AGTATCCCGGCCAGCCCATGACGGAATGCGAATTTGGTGTCGCCCGTGCCGGCGGTGGTTACGCCACGGTGGTGATACTGCTGCCAGGTGAAATCCTGACGGGCTGTGGAATGTCCGAGGTAACAAAAACCACGCTTGCTAAAACTGAATCTACTACATCGAGGTTTGGCACCAGTGCGAGGGAAGAGACTAAATCCAGCTCGGCCAACCCGCTTGCTGGAACACGATGGCAGCTGTTGGAGATTTAGTCGATGGACGAAACAATCGGACAACTGTCGAGATTGGGGAGCATCAAGCCCGATATCTTTACGCCCGATTTGCCCTTAACGTCGACGACAGGGAGGAGGGGTTCGCCTATCTGCTGGGGTCAATTTTCTGCGGCACCGGTGGTTGCAATTTATTGCTCTTCACCGTTGGCAAGGGCGGCCACTTCCTGCTTAACAACTTTCCGATCAGTCGACTACCGGTCATCGTTTCAGATGGAAGAAACGCGGATTGGAATGATCTCATTCGGCTGGAATACGGTGGTGGCGTGGCGGCGTCATATGTCAAGCACACGTTCGATGGCGAGTAGTACGTCGAACAGGGGCGTTTGCCGGCGGACAATCCTCCCGAGGGCACAGAAGTTCTTACCGGGGACTTCACTTTTCACGACGGGATCCTACTGCCACCACGAAACTGACCTGCGAAATTTTGAAAAGTACTGAAGAGGTTCATGATCTAAGTCACCCTGGCTCTCGTCAAGCCTTCCTTTCGGGCTATCTCACTCATTGATGAAATAGTCCCTTTATCAAGCATATTTTTCCATTTTCGACATCGATGATTTTCGTGTGAATGGACCCATCCGGCATTTTTTTTTGCATTAAAAAGTCACCTTACTTTAAAATACAAATGCTGCGAGAATATGCTTTTCCCATTGACAATTAGAGCATAAGTCATTATATAACTAATTACAAAAACGACTCGCTCTTTAATCAACAGTGACCCCTGATTAAGCAAATCTACCTCTTTTACAACTCTATTTCACCACTAATCGGAAATACAGTGATTAAAAAATTGAGTCCTTTATCTCCTCAACTATTCAATGTATGTAATTCATCTTGATTCTGCTGGTTTCAAGATAAAAGGAGTAGAACATGACAGGTCTTTTAGTTTCCACAAAGATTAATGGCACCAAACCAGATTTGCTGCAAGCCATTAGAAAATACCAGCGGCCGAATCTATTGAAAGCCATATGGCAGCTTGTAAACACTTTCATTCCTTACTTAATTTTATGTATTCTGATGTATTTTAGTTACAAAGCAGGTTATTCATATTGGATAACGCTAGCCCTTGCCATTGTAGCAGGCGGTCTTTTAGTTCGAATCTTCATATTTTTCCATGATTGTGCGCATCAAGCGTTTTTTGCTTCCCGAAAAGCAAATACCGTTTTAGGTTATCTGTGCGGGGTGTTGACCTTCACGCCCTATGAAGAATGGCGAAAGTCCCATGGGTTGCATCACAACACCTCTGGTGACCTTGACCGCAGAGGCCAAGGTGATGTTTGGACGTTGACGGCAGAGGAATTTCGCACAGCGTCAAAACCAAAACGATTTTGGTATCGATTTTTTAGAAATCCCTTTGTTCTTTTGTGCTTAGGCCCAGCTTATTTATTTCTGGTATCTTACCGCTACCCACACAGAGGGTCAAAAAGACGTCAAAGCAATAGTGTTATTTTCACCAATGCCGCCATCGCCATAATTATTCTGATCGCAAGTCTCACCATCGGGTTTAAGGCCTATGCTTTGATTCAGTTCCCGGTCATTTTCTTTGCCGGAGTCATTGGAGTATGGCTGTTTTACATCCAGCATCAATTCGAGGGGGTGTATTGGTCGCGTCATGACGAGTGGGATCCAATAAAGGCCTCTCTTCATGGGAGTTCGTACTATAAACTACCGAAAGTGATACAGTGGTTTACCGGCAATATCGGTTTACACCATATCCATCATCTTCGATCCCGGATACCCAATTATAATTTACAAAGAGCCTACGATGATACGAAAGCGCTTTTGGATGTTAAACCACTTACCATTCGTAAAAGTATCACTTGTCTTCGATTAAAGCTATGGGATGAAAAAGGGCAAAAAATGGTGGGATTTAAATCGGCATATGCATGAGCACAATAGAACCTCCAACGAGTGTAAAAAAAACAGGCTTGCGCCTACTATTAATGACAACCGGTGATATTCTCATGGCTGAAAAACCGACGTACAGCGAACTGGAGCGTAAAATCAAGAGATTAGAAAAAGAAGCACTTAAATATATTCGCAAGGAAAGAGAATTTAACGAGAAGCGGAAGCGGATTGATTACGGCCACATGAAGCGTACAATAAGCTTGATGAAGATTAATGAGGAACTGAACAAAGAGCTTGAAGAGATCAAGAGTGCTGATAAAGAAGAGCTTGAACAGATTTCTTATAAACTTAAAAGAAGAATCAAGGAATTAGAATGCCTCTATGAAATATCAAGCTTTCTGGAGGGTAGTGACTTTTCTTTGGACGGTATTCTTCAAGAAATGCTTGATTTCATTCCACCAGCTTGTCAGTACCCTGAAATTACTTGTGCTCGAATTATTTTTGATGATTATGAGTTTACGACAAAAAATTTTATAGACACCAAATGGAAACAATCCTTTAGCATCACGGTACATAATAAACCGATTGGCATGTTGGAGGTTTGTCACCTTCAAAAAAAACCAGAACTTGAGAAGGGACTTTTACTTGAGGAGGAAAAAAGCTTGATTGGTGCAATTACTGAAAGTATCGCCAGGCTTGTCGAACGTGAGTGGGCGGAAGCAGAAATAAGAAAATGCCGGAATAAAATTGAGGAACTCATCAAACAAGATGAATAAATTTCAAATTTGACAGGGTTCTCTTTTGAACGGCGAACTGCCCGCAAAACCAAATCTGCCATACCATGTCCTCAACTGTTCACTGCTCATCGGTTCATTTTTTCCATTGGGCATAAAAATCGGACTAAGACTCAAAATGATTTGGTATTTATCCGCCCGAAAGCAAAGTTCCTGAAGCATTTGGCTTCCATTTCCGCGGTTGTTCTTGAAAGAACCAATATGGTATATATGGACATAGTCAATATTTTCGTGCGCATAAACACCTAATGCAACAACACCGATTGAATCCCCGCCTGTATCTTCAAAAACAAAAGGATATATTTCAGATAAGTGCTGATCATAACCAACTCCGATTGCAACTCGACCCTCATATCTTTTGTAAAAATAGTTCACATAATCATGTTCCTGATCCACTTATAATAATTCCTATCGTTATTTTTTAGCGCGTGGTTCAACAAACGCCAAGACTAGTAATCGGTAACAACATTTTCGCGTTTCTATGTTAGCGGATTTTTGACCTTGTCCTGAGCCTCATCTAAAGCCTCTTCTGGCTTTATTGAATCTTTTTCAAATTTGCGCTGTCTTTTTTGCTCTTGCTTTAGCTTCCTTTCTAATTCTTTCTTGCGCTTTTTAAATGAATAATGGGATTTTGCCATATTATCACCTCTAAGGTCGTTATTCTTGATGTCGATGAAAAGTTAAGGAATTTGGCCAGGATATTATTGGGATTTAAGATCTAGTAATTACGGCCAAAATTATTACGAATCAAAAAAAGAAAAGGGCAGACCCCTCTATTCGGAGAATGCCCTTTTTACTCGGAATCGAAAGTTAAATCACGGTGACATTTGCAGCGGAAGGACCTTTTTGTCCCTGCTCTATGTCAAAGGAAACTTGGTCGCCTTCATTGAGCGATTTAAAACCGGCTGCGTTGATTGCTGAATGATGAACAAACACGTCCGGTCCGTCTTCTTGCTCAATGAATCCGAATCCTTTGCGGTCATTAAACCACTTAACTGTTCCATTGGTCATAATAACATTCTCCTTTCTTAAAATTTTCAACGTCGCAAACTGGAGGATGCCACTTTGACAAATGGATTGTTCCTACAGAAAGAAACCATCCCGGTTTTATAACCCGGAACTTAATTGATTGGATAGATAATAACCCTTCTTTAGGCCAATAGCAAGCAAATTATTGATATTTTTAAAAGGAATACTCAGATCAAGCCATTTTTAACAGACTTATATATTTTTACGTGCCCTGATTCATCAAGTCCGGGTCGGCACTTTATTTCCCATTAAAAGTTGAAAGAACGGTTCGATCGTCAAAAAATACTTCAGAAACTGATTCAGCGTTGCCATTGAACAAGCCGGTCACACTTTCGGCGATAATTTTCACACAGGATCCAATAGGGAAAAAATCATCGGATCGAAGCTCTGAAATTAAAGATTCCGATCCCTCTTGAATAGCAGCACGAATTTTATCACCGTCGTAGGACACCTCGTGGATAAGCGAATAACTTTCTTGGGTATGATCGTAATATTCACTTTTGCGCAATTTTCGTCCGACTACGGCAAATTCTCTAATTGAAAGTCGATTTGTGTCATTATCCATGGATATGTCGTATCTTTGAAGCATTATGTCTTCCCCCAATCGGCGAAGCTTTTCTTAGCGAGGCCTTTTTAGTTGCTAAATGCAAAAAACTAGTAGATTTTGCAGCAATGTGGATGAACGTCAAGTTTGCGAGGCTTGAAGTGGATTATCTAAAATTACGAGGACCGAGAACTAAGCTTCAAAGACAACAATCGGCATGATTTAAAACTTAGCAGTAAATGAAAATGAAAAAGGCAGAGTCATTTCCGACCCTGCCTTTCCAGTCAGAGAATCCTCAAGCCCTATCAGGGCAATTTATGCGTCGTTTGACGTGAATACCAAGACTATACTTTGAGGATAGATTAAAGAATATCAGCAAAATATTTTAGCTTATCCCACTATTAGTCTTAATCCGAATATTTGTCAATACAAAAATAATTCTGAATTTGAGATGCAAGTTAGGGGCGGCTTCACATCGATTCACCACTAATGGGAGAATCCCTAGTCAGCAAAGAATTACTCAAGCAGACGGAGGCAACCGAGTATTTCATGATTTAAATCCATTTGATCTGATCAAGACGATAGCGAATAGATATGGTTTTACCAGGAAATATGGTATGCTCCCGGTTCTGTTGGGGCGTTAGCCTCACTGTGAAGGGAAGATCGCCGACAATAATCGTGGCGAATAAGTGGCCCGTTTTTTTTTCCAGGCTGAGCCGGGAAACAGTCCCTCGCAGGACAATATCATCCCCCGCGAGCGTGGATCCGTCCTCCCTAACCGAAAAGACATCAATGACAGCTGCCGCCGCCTGGTCCGGGGGTGCCGGTACGCACAACTGTTGATTGTCGGATAAAATTTTGCCCCATTTCTCCGTTCCCAATTTTTGCCAGGGCCCGAAAATTATCGTTTCGCGTCCTGTTCCAAAAATTCTACCTTTGAATAAATGCAAGATCTCATCGCAGATCTCATAAAGCCACTGCCAGTCATGACTGGCAACAATGAGCGTGGTTCCCAATTTCTGGCGTGCCCGAAGCGATGCCTCTTTAATAAGCTGTGCGCTGGCAGCATCTACGCTGGCTGTAGGCTCATCCAATAAAAGCACCTTAGGCTCTAGTGCCAACCTTGCGGCTAACGCCACACGCTGCGCCTCGCCCCCTGAAAGTGCATACCAAGGTCTTCGGATAAAATCTTTACCGGGTAAGCCGACCAGAGAGAGCGCTTCATTTACCCGATCGACAATATCTTTGCCATTGCCCCTCAGCTTAAGACCATATGAGACGTTGTTAAATACGCTTCGTTTCATAAGAAAGGGCTCTTGTGGGAGTATGGTGATAAGAAATCTGGTTTTATCTGAAAATGGTTCTACGAGACGACCATTAAAATGGATTCTACCCCGGGTTGGTCTTTCAATTAAGCCTAACAGTTTCAATAGTGTGCTTTTTCCGCTGCCGTTTGGACCGATAAGCCCAACGATGGACGCCGGTTGAACAGTCAGATGTTCAATTGACAGCACCGTTTTTCCGGCATATACATGTTTCAGAGAGCTGATCTCATAAATTGGGGTGTCCAATTCTAATACCTTCGGCGTAAAAATGAGACTGAGACATTAACTCCAAACGCGATGGCTAAAAGCACCAGGCCGAGGGCGACTCCCATTCCAAATTGTCCCTTGTTGGTTTCCAGTGCAATCGCCGTCGTGATGGTACGCGTATGCCATTTGATGTTGCCCCCAACCATCATGGAAATCCCC
>JASFJP010000296.1:0-6253 GCA_050121225.1 Desulfobacterales bacterium | reverse complement strand
CTGTTTCACCCTAGCGAACCGAAGATTGTGGCATTGCTGGACTGGGAGCTTTCCACCCTCGGTCATCCACTCGGGGATTTAGGTTACAGCTGCATGCCGTATCATGCTGGCGTTGCCGGTAAACTCAGCCTAAAGGGTATGATCGGCTCGAAAACCGGTATTCCGACAGAATCCGAATTTGTTGGAGAATACTGTCGACATACCGGCAGGGAACGCATATCTAACTTGAGCTTTTACCTGGCGTTTTCATTTTTCCGACTGGCCAGCATATTACAAGGGGTATACAAACGAGGCATCATGGGCAATGCCAGTTCCGCCGAGGCTCTTAAAATAGGCAAGCAGGCCCGGGAAATCGCCGACGTCGCCTGGTCATTGATCGAGGAAGATAGTTAGCTGGAAGTAGTTGTTTGAGGGATTGAATTGGTCTGATAAATGCTTAAGATAGAGTTTAATTTCAATTGTAAGAATAGGAGATCTCATGTCTGCAGAACCTGCAAAAAATTATGATTTTGAAGTCGGAGTGTACCGACCGCCCAGTGAAGGGGGCAGCCATTCTTTGCTGCTGCGGGTAAGCCGCAACTGTCCCTGGAATCGCTGTGAATTTTGTGCAATGTATAAAACTGAAAAATTTGAGGTGCGATCACCCCGGGACGTAAAACAAGATATTGATGCCATCGCCGATATTTGCACGAATCTCAAAAAAATTTCACAAGATCTGGGACATGACGACAAGATAACCCGTGAAGCCGCAATCAAGTTGCTGAATAAATATCCTGAGCTTAATTACAACCAGGGATTTGTAATGGTTTACAACTGGCTTCAGTCCGGCGCAAAAACCGCATTTCTGCAGGATGCCAATAGTCTGATTATGAAAACTGATCCTCTGGTCGACATCTTAAAATATTTACGCAAAACCTTCCCTTCCTTAAACCGGGTAACCTCATATGCCCGCTCAAAAACTCTTTCTCAAAAAACGCTTGAAGAACTCATAGCCATCCACGACGCAGGCCTTGATAGACTGCATGTCGGATTGGAAACCGGAGACGACGACCTACTGAAAAAAATAAAAAAAGGAGTTACCAGCGAAGGGCATATCAAGGGGGGAAAAAAGGCGATGGAAGCCGGATTTCAACTTTCCGAATACTGGATGCCGGGCCTGGGCGGTAAGGACATGTGGGAAAAGCATGCCAAAAATACGGCGCGGGTTTTAAATGAAATCAATCCACATTACATTAGATCCAGACCGTTCTTTCCGATAGCGGGAACTCCGTTGCATGATTCATTGGAAAAAGGGGAATTCAGTGTGTTGTCTGCGGATGAACAGTTATTAGAGTTGAAAATGATGATGCAAGACTTAAATGTTAATTCTCAAGTTTGCTTTGATCATACCGCAAATTATTGGAGAAATCGCAACGGCGGACTTCTTTTCACTCATAGTTACGAAGGTTACAAATTTCCCGAAGAGAAATCAACCGTGCTTGCATTAATTTCGGAAGGGCTGACCGCCGGAAATCAACGGCCCACATTTTTGCGGCTCTAAACCGCTTAACCCAGGATCAAGTTACAAGGAAAAATTAATATGCGCTATACGTGGTTGATCTTTTTATCTATACTTATGTTTGCGTCGATAGCGAGCGCGGAAAATGGTTTAATCAATGTGAAGAGTTCACATACTGTCAAGGAAACTGCGGATCGTCTCGAATCTGTGCTTAAGGAAAAGGGCATGACCGTTTTCGCCAGAATTAAGCATTCCGATGGTGCCAAAAAGGCTGGCGTAGATTTACGACCAACA
This sequence comes from Desulfobacterales bacterium, assembly GCA_050121225.1. Classification (GTDB taxonomy): domain Bacteria; phylum Desulfobacterota; class Desulfobacteria; order Desulfobacterales; family JAFDCJ01; genus JAFDCJ01. The sequence goes on along the minus strand of JASFJP010000296.1, from coordinate 4,461 downwards.
GAGTTAGTTATCTTCGGCAACCCCAGAGTTGGCGCACCATTAATGAAATGCAATCAGACTGTTGGAATTGATCTTCCGCAAAAAGCGCTCATCTGGAAGGACGATACCGACCAGGTCTGGCTTACATATAATGACCCCCAGTATTTGTCAAAACGTCACGGATTATCAGCGTGTGCTGGAGTTATAGCAAAAGTTGAAAAAGCACTGGGCAACTTTGCCAAGGCCGCAACCAAACCTTGAGCTCCGCGATGAATTAGGCTTATTACGTTTCAATTAAAGGAATTTCACGCATGGACATAATCCGACAGATATTAAAACCTGCCGCCGCCTTTTTAGCCATCTACATGTTAATGTTATCAGGTCCTTATCAATCCGCTCACGCTGCCTTAATTAGTACGGAAACAGTTTTAAATGACGCTGAAACCCAACGGGCCCGGAATTATTTAAGCGATCTTTTGGCTCGTCAGCATATCCAAATGGAGCTGGTTTCTTATGGTATTGATCCGCAGGAGGCAAAAGCCAGAATTGAAAGCCTTTCAGATGCTGAGATCAATGATATTGTCAGCAAACTAGAGCAGCTGCCTGCCGGTGGCTTTTTTGAGACCTTCCTGATTGTCGCGTTTCTCATTTTTATCATTCTTCTTGCCACGGATATTGCAGGTTATACCGATGTCTTCCCTTTTGTTGATAAAAGTGCGTCGAAAAAAACAGACCGGAACAAAACAGGCACGAATACCGGTGAGAACGCTGTCAAAGAAGTTGATGCGGAGGAAATTGGTAGTGAATCTTTGAACAATGTTGAGGTTAAGCCGGATGAACATATGATCATATTTTTTGAACCAGACTCTAACGAACTATCGGGTCCAGCAATTGAAACGCTGGATCGGACATATAACATTTTAAGAAATAAACCTGATTCTAATGTAACCATTTTTGGCTATCCGTCTTCGGGGGGATCTTCTTCCTACAGTAGAATGCTTTCTGAGAATAGAGTCTATACGGTAAAAATGTATCTGCTTGGGAAAGGATTGGAACCATCCAAAACAAAGGTTGTGTTAGATGAAAAACGGGTAACGCCACCCGTTGATGGTGTCGAATTGATAATACGATTTCCTCAATGAAAAATTAATGTAACAACTTGACGTGGCTTCTGGGTCATCGGATTGAGTCGAGTAATTTTATAAAATTAGGGTTGATATGAAAACCGAACAATTCAACGATTACCTTAATTTTACTATCTGATGACCGAATATTCAACACGACCGGAGATAACCGATATGGTAGACCATGAAGATGTAGCTCCTAAATTCAAAGAAGCCATGATAGCAAAAGCCAAAGAAAAAATTCCCTATTGGAAGTTACTGGGTATGGAAGTGGTAGACATGAAAAAGGGGTGGGCTAAAATTCGAGTCCCCTTCTCCCGTAAATTAACCAACGCAAACGGAAAACTTCATGGCGGGGTAATTTTTTCCGCAGCAGATTCCGCTACCGCCATCGCCGTGGTGGGTGCGGTTAGCAGAGATGCATTTCTCACAACAATTGAAATGAAGATCAATTATCTCAAGCCTATCGATGATGGTGAAATAATTGCCGAGGCAAAAATTATTCACCAAGGCTCCCAAACAGCCATCGGTGATATCGAAGTTAAAGATGCTACGGGGGAATTAGTCGCCAAGGCACTGTCAACTTATGCAATTGTTAAAAAATGAATTTGATAAGAGTTTTATTTCCTCTCGAAAACTGCAGCGATGCCCAGACCGCCTCCTCCGCAAATGCACTCCAATCCATAGCGGGAACCGCGGCGCTTCATTTCGTGCAGCAGCGTCACCAGCACCCGAGTGCCCGTGCACGCTATGGGATGACCGAGGGAAATCCCTGAGCCGTTGACATTGACTTTCGCATAATCATCCGCTCCGATACCCATTTCCTTTAAATCGGCCAAAACCTGCGCGGCAAACGCTTCTTGAATCTCAATCAGATCCATCTGTTCAATTGTAAGTTCGGCGTGTGTCAGAGCTTTCTTTGCAGCAGCCGGTACGGTCTTGTATGTTTTCCGTGGGTCGTCCGCCACCACAGCACAAGACTTAATGCAAGCAAAGGATTCGACCCCCAGCTCATTTGCCCTTTTTTCACTGGTAACAATGACGGCGGCGGCTCCGTCATTTTCTGTAGCAGAGTTCCCCGCGGTACACACTCCGTTTAGAACCGGCCTGAGTTTAGATAGTCTTTCGAGCGTCGTGTTTGAACGAGGATTTTCATCTTTATCGAAACAAAGCGATTCTCCAGCTTGTCGAGGAACAGATATCGGTACAATTTCATCATCGAATTTGGCACTGTCCATTGCTGCACACGCTTTTTGGTGGCTTTCAAGTGACCACTGATCACAGGCCTCCCGCGTTATACCTTCCTTCTTGGCCGCAGTTTCAGCCCAGGTCATCATGGCCGGCAGCAGTCCGAAGCGTTCTTCAGGTTGTGACATGACTCTGGCTCGCTGAATACGATCAAAAAAACGAAGTCCCCAAATGCCCAAATCTCCATGCCCGCGGGGCATGCCTTTGCTTCCGCCCACACCCCATTTGATGTTTCCCGGTAAATAAAACTCTGCATTGCTCATGCTTTCCACGCCGCCGGCCACAATTACTTCAGCCTGATTGGATTGGATCAGGCTGGTCGCCAACCGAACCACATCCAGACCGGTGCAACAACGCCTGTCGATCGTTACCCCGGGTATGGAATCAGGCCAACCGGCTTTCAAAAGAGCCATACGGGCAATATTGACATATTCGCCGTTCTGGTAGGATTGCCCCATAATAACTTCATCCACCTGTGCCGGTAGAAGGTTTACCCTTTTAACAACTTCATTTAAAACCAGACTGGCCAAATCATAGGCTTCAACATCTTTGAGTGCGCCCAAATAGCGACCAACGGGTGTACGTACGGCACTGATAATGACGGCATTCTGCATGGTTAATCCTTCGGTATTGAATCAGATTCCGTTTCAGCTTCGTGCTTTTGTAAATGAAGGTTCCCAGCAGCAGAGCTGACGAGGTATCATCGGGTTATAGGAAAAAGGTCTATTATTATTAAACTCAAATCTTATTTAACAGGGTAAATCCGTGTGGATCTGTGGCCAATTACGGCTTTTTCATGCTCCCATCCTCGTTGTATTCATACCACCCTTTTCCGGATTTGCGACCAAGATGGCCGGCTTTTACCTTTCTTCGAAGGAGAAGCGGCGGGTACCAGCGTGGATCTCCAGTTTCGTGATACATGGCCATCATGGCGCCGTAAGTGATATCCAAACCGACCATATCTCCGGTTTCGAAAATTCCCATGCGTCGCCCTGATGCCATTCTTAGTCCTTTGTCGATATCTTCGACCGTGGCAACGCCTTGCTCGACTAAGTTCATGGCCTCTATGGCTGAGGGGAAATTGATTCGGTTGATGACAAAACCGGCCACATCTCGATTGACCATAATCGGTTCTTTGCCTATTTGTCGAACAAATTCCTTGCCTTTTAGCGCCGTTTCATGGGCGGTAGAAACCCCCTTAATAACCTCAACAGCCTGCATCATGGGAACCGGACTGAAAAAATGCAAGCCCAGTACATTTTCTGGTCGCTGAGTAGCAGCGGCAAGCTCAGATATGGGAATTGCAGAGGTGTTGCTCGCGATCAACGCATGCGGATTGCATACCTGATCTAACTGCTGAAAGATCTCCTGCTTTATGTCGAATTTTTCGAAGACCGCCTCGATGGCCAAGTCGACTTCAACGTCGTCGGTTAGATGGTTTATGACATGGATTCGATCAAGAATCGCGTCCTTGTCTTCGGTTAGCTTACCTTTCTCGACAAACTTGCCCACAGACCATTCAATATTTTTTTTTGCTCTTTCTAATGCATCCTGCGATACGTCATTTAAATATACCTGAATTCCAGACTGGGCGCATACTTGAGCTATTCCGCTGCCCATTAAGCCGGATCCGACAACCAATACTGTTTTGATACCCATATTTTCCTCTATCGTCTATTTCAATAAGGGATAGAATAAATTTCGTGTTTTTTTAATTTCGTATTTTCGTGATGAAAAAGAAGTTTTGATTAAAAACCAAGAAGTTATACTTATGCTCGTGTGAAACCACTTTAAAAAGCGAATCACGCTGAAGACGTGATCTAAAAACCGCAGAACAGCAGAATATCGAATATCGAACCGCAGAATTACGAAGGATGGTTTTGCTAGGCTCAATCTTTTTATAAAATTGTTAGAATACCTTCCTTCGACATTCGTCATTTGCTACTCGTTATTCGCTTTTTTGAGTTTTTTTCTCGATTAAACGGCCGCCCTCCGACGGATAAACTTTTCAGGCTAGCGGCACCGCTAGTAAAATTTAATTATCCGCCAAATGCAGCTTCAGAGATCTCCATCGGGGAACGATTGCTTTTTAGAATGCTATTCATTTTAC